>CAMWNQ010000041.1 GCA_947175655.1 uncultured Clostridia bacterium
AAATTTATCAATTTCAGATTTAGTATTTGAAAAATCAAGACTTATTCTCAATGCACTGTCAGCCTCACGGGGAGTAAGTCTGAATTCGTCCAGAACACCGCTTTTTGCTCCCTTTGAACACGCTGAACCGCTTGAAACATAAATTTCATAATTTTCAAGATAATGAAGCATTATTTCAGAACGTATTCCAAGTACAGAAATATTAAGTATGTATGGTGAACAGTTTTCATTTGAATTGATTTTTATATCATCAAGTTTTCCGAGCTGTTCACAAAGATATTTTTTTAATTCTGAAACATAATCATATCTTTCATTAATACTTTCTGCCAGAGATTTTACTGATGCACCGAATCCCATTATAAGCGGAACACTTTCAGTTCCGGAACGCACACCGTTTTCCTGTTTTCCGCCATTCAGAAGAGGTGTAAGCCTTATACCCTTTTTCATATACAAAGCTCCTGTACCCTTGGCAGAATGTATCTTATGACCGCTTAAAGATATCAAATCAGCATTAAGTTCCCTAACCTTAAATGGAATTTTCATATATCCCTGTACACAGTCACAATGAGTAATTATATCAGGAAATTTTCTCTTCAAAACAGAAAAAACTTTTTTTACTGGAAGTATGTAACCCGTCTCATTATTCACAAGCATCATACTTATCAAAAAAGTATCATCATTTACAGCATCAATAAAATCTTCCGGATTAAATATGCCATTTGCATCAGGAGAAATTCTTATTACCTCAAATCCTGATTTTTCAAGTTCATTGACAGCCTCTTTTACTGATGAATGTTCAACACTGCTTGTCACAATACGTTTTTTTCTTTTTCCATATACGCCTGCTGAACCTTTAAGAGCCATATTACTGCTTTCAGTAGCTCCTGATGTAAAATAAATATTTTTACTTTCACAGCCGATTGAATCTGCAATAATTTTTCGTGCCTCGTCAACAGCAAGCTGAGCCCTGACTCCCATTGAATGAAGAGAAGAAGGATTTCCGTAAAGTTCCACAAGACCTCTGTTTATAGCTGTTATTGCCTCATCACACGGTTTTGTTGTTGAAGCATTGTCAAAATAAATCATTAATTATCACCTGTTATTATATATACATATCGTACAGCCAAAAGCACCGGTAAAATACTATATGTTTTCTCTTTGGATATACTCTGAAATTATTATATTATATTATTCCAAACTTGTCAAGCAAAACAAATTATCAAATCATTCAAAAAAACAAGTGAAAGTTGGAGATTAATTGTATTTTTTTCTTGACAAACAGAAGTTAATGTGATATACTATGATATAAATAAAAAATATGATTGATACAGATATAGAAAATTCAAAAGAAATTTCAGCGGAGGCACTCAGAATGAACCCCAGTTTAAAGAACATCAGGGAAAAAGAAAAATATTTGATTTCGTTTTTTCTGGGATTTATTGCACTCTTTATAGCAATAATTCCTGTTATGATTACTGAAAATGGATATTTTATATATTACGGTGACTATAATTCACAGCAAATTCCGTTTTATACACTCGCAAACAATGCTGTACGCAACGGACAATTCGGCTGGAACTGGTTTACTGATTTGGGTTCGGATTTTATAGGCTCATATGCTTTTTACCTTTTCGGAAGTCCGTATTTCTGGATAAGTACCCTACTGCCTGAAAAATTAATAACTTTTTCTATGCCGGTTCTGTTATGCATAAAACACGGAATGGCATCCCTAACAGCTTATGCATTTATAAGAAAATTTGTAAGAAATAAAAATGCGTGTGTTATAGGCGGTCTGCTCTATGCATTTTCTGGATTCCAGATTTTCAATATATTTTTCAATCACTTTCAGGATGTAACATCATTCTTCCCTCTTATGCTCATCGCTCTTGAAGAACACGTAAATAACAATAGAAAAGGTATATTTGCTGTTATTGTAGGAGCTATGGCTGTTTTAAATTACTTTTTCTTTACAGGACAAGCTGTATTTTTAATAATTTATTTTTTAATGAGGGTCGGTTCTCGGGATTTCAATATAAACTGGAAAAAAACTCTGACTCTTTCAATCGAAGCTGTTGCTGGAACTATGATAGCATCTTTCATACTTCTTCCATCAGTATTAATAATTCTTGAAAACTACAGAGTAAGAGAACATCTTTACGGTCTTGATATGGTTTTATATAATGACAGAACCCGTATTCCAAGAATTATACAGTCATTCTTTATGCCTGTTGACGTTCCTGCCAGACCGAACCTGTTTAATTCAAAATATGCCAAGTGGGCATCAATAGGCGGATATTTTCCTTTATTCTCAATGGTAGGAGTCATCGCATTCATAAGAAAAAATAAAAAGCACTGGGCAAACGAACTGTTTTTTATATGTATGATATGTGCATTCATACCAATACTTAACAGTGGTTTCTATATGTTCAACAGTTCATACTATGCCAGATGGTTTTATATGCCTATCCTTATAATGGCAATGATGACTGCACAGGCTCTTGATGACAATGACGCTGATTTTTCATCAGGTATTAAAATATGTGGAATTATGCTTGCCGTATTCGGTATCATATCAATTCTTCCTGAAAAAAAAGACGATAAAATATTATTGTTTGACCTTCCAAGGGATATTGCATATTTTGGACTTTCTCTTGCTGTAGCCATAGTATTTCTGATATTTACATACATAATATGGAAAAAGAAAAAAAGAAATATCAATTTTATAAATCAGGCTTTATCACTTACTGTTATTTCCTGTATAGGCTGTACACTTCTTGCAGTAATATACGGTGCAAACACTCCGTCAACGGCAAAAGAATTCATAGATGCCTCAATAGAGGGAAAAGATTCTGTATATGAAAAAGTAAGCAATGACAATTTCTTCAGAGTTGATATGTCAAAGGATTATGACAATTATCCTATGAACTGGGGACTGCCTTCAATGAGAGCATTCCAGAGTGTTGTATCACCTTCCATTATGGAATTCTATGATAAAATAGGAGTACAGCGTGATGTTGCATCACGTCCAGAAACTTCCCACTACACTTTGAGAGGACTGTTTTCGGTAAAATACTACTATCAAAAAAATGACCGCTACAAAAATTCGGAAAAACAGACAGAAATAAATATCCCTGAAGAACTTCCAGAGTTTGAACTTGTGGAGTCAGGAAAATATTTTGACGTATATGAAAACAAATTGTATATACCTATGGGATTCGCCTATGACTCATATATAACTGATGAAGAGGCTGAAAAATATGGTGAAACAGTTACTGAAAAAGCATTGCTTTCTGTATTGGTTCTCAGTCCTGAACAGGCTGAAAAGTACCGACATATCCTTCATAAAAAAGAAAGCATTGAAATTTCAGGACTCAATAAAAATGATTACAGGGAAATATGCCGTGAAAAACAGAATGTTGCATCATCTTCATTCAGTTATGATTCATACGGATTTACTTCGGAAATTTCACTTCAAAAACCTCAGCTGGTATTTTTCAGTGTTCCGTACAGTTCTGGATGGTCAGCCGAGGTAAACGGTCAGCCTGTTGATGTTGAAAAAGTATCATATGGGTTTATGGCTGTAAAAGCGGATACCGGTGAAAATACAATCGTTTTTAAGTACCGTACCCCTGGTCTCTATGAGGGATCCGCAATATCCATTGCCGGTTTAGCAATCCTGATTATATATCTTGTTGCTGAGTTCAGAAATAAGGATAAATATAAAAATGATAAATTTACTCATAAACATTACTATAATTATAATTCTATTAATAAAATAAGAGCCTGCTATAATTATGAGGAAAATTTAAAAAATAATATAAATCAACAAAAGGAATGAAACAATATGCACCTTGAAGAAAAAACAGTTTCAAGTAAAACTATTTATGAAGGTATTATATTTACCGTAAAAAAAGATATTGCCCAGCTTGAAGACGGTAGCCAAGCCCACCGTGATGTTATAATACATTCAGGCGGTGTATGCGTTATACCAGTAACTGATGACAATGAAATATTTATGGTCAGACAGTTCAGATATCCGTTTCAGACTGTAACATATGAAGTTCCTGCCGGAAAACTCAACCTGAATGAAAATCACGCAGAATGCGGAAGACGTGAACTGCTTGAAGAAACAGGAGTGACCTGTAAGGAATATATATATCTTGGTGAAATGTATCCAACTCCGGCATACAATTCAGAAATAACACATATGTATCTTGCCAAAGGTCTTGAATACAAGAGCCAGAAGCTCGATGAGGGAGAATTCCTTGATGTAATCAAAATTCCCATCTCAAAAGCTATTGAGATGGTTATGAACAATGATATAAAAGACGGAAAAACTCAACTCATCATTCTTAAAGCTTCAAGACTTTTGAACATCTAAATAGTCCTCAGCAGGCGTATTTCCCCACTTACATAAAACAATTCAATATAGTATTTACATTATCAAAATAATGTGATATACTATTTATGAAATAATATTTATTGTTCTGTGCCTTGCGGAAAAGACGTTGATTTGAGTGCATAAGCACTGAGAACTGAATCTTCAAGCTTTTTTCTGGATTCAGCAATAACAGGATGCACTATATCTCTGAAAGTACCAGTCTCATCTTTACGGCTCGGCATAGCTACAAAAAGCCTTTCTTCCCCCTGAACTATCTTAATATCGTGTACGGCAAGCATATTGTCAAAGGTAACTGAAACAATAGCCTTAAGTCTGCCTTCCGGTATAAGTTTCCTTATTTTTACATCTGTAATCTCCATAAAAATGCCTCCTAATATAAGCTTTTATATGGATATAATTGCCGTCAGGGGAGTAAAATATACATATCTGAAAAATTTTCGTTTCAGAAATTTTATAATCAAGATAAGGGTGATAAACTTGTTAAAAGACATACTGAAAGGGCGAAAGCATATTCATTTTATCGGAATAGGCGGTTCGGGAATGTATCCGCTAGCACAGATACTCCATTCACAAGGATATTATCTGACAGGTTCGGACAACAATCAAACTGAAACGCTTGATGCCGTAAGAAAAATGGGTATTCCCGTATTTATGGGACAGCGTGCCGAAAATATTGAAGGTGCTGATTTAATCGTCCACACTGCCGCAATAATGTTGGATAATCCGGAACTTATTGCAGCAAAAAACAGTGGTGTTCCGGTTCTCGAAAGAAGTGACCTCCTCGGAATTGTCACAGATTGGTACGACAATGCAATATGTGTTTCAGGAACTCACGGAAAAACTACTGTTACTTCAATGATAACCCAGATTCTTTACACTGCCGGAATTGACTTGTCGGCATATATAGGCGGAAAGCTTCCTTGTATAAACGGAAGCGGAATTGCCGGAAAAAGTGATATTTTAGTATGTGAATCGTGTGAATTTGTGGACACGTTCCTGAAACTCTATCCGGATATCGCCGTAATACTCAATATTGATGCAGACCATTTGGACTACTTTAAAACAGTAGACAATATTATAAAATCATTTCATAAGTTTGCCGAAAATGCGTCAAAGGCAATAATAATAAATGCTGGCGATGCAAATTCTATGAAGTCCATTGAGGGCATTTCCGGAAAAGATATAATAACTTTCGGCAGTGACTGTTCATTTGACTATTATCCGGAAAATGTTCAGAAAATAAATGGTCTGAAATCAAAATATACCCTTATGCATAAGGGAAAAGCACTGGGCGAAATAACGCTCAATGTTGCAGGAAGCCATAATGTTTTAAATTCTGTCGCCGCTGCTGCTGCTGCAATCTATGTGGGTGCGGATTTTAATGCTATACAGAAAGGTCTTGAAGAATTTAGGGGAGCTTCACGAAGATTCGAGAAACTCGGCTATGAAAAAGGTATAACTATTGTAGATGACTATGCTCATCATCCCACAGAGTTAGAGGCCACTCTGAATTCCGCTATGGAAATGGGATTCAACAAAGTCTGGGCTATATTCCAGCCCTTCACCTTTTCAAGAACACATATGCTTATTGATGATTTTGCGAGGGTTCTTGCAATTCCTGACAAAACTGTATTAACTGATATTATGGGTTCAAGAGAAAAAAATACTTTCGGCATATTTACACGACATCTTGCGGAAAAAATTCCGAACTGCATATGGTTCAGTCAGGACGAAACCGTAGAACAAACTGATGAACGTAAATATTTCAATTTCAATCAGATTTGTGATTATGTATGTGAAAATGCAGAAGCCGGAGATTTGATTATTACTCTGGGGTGTGGCGATGCCTATAAAATCGCCAAAAAAATAATAGAAAAACTTAAACAAAAAAGGTAGGTTATTTACTATGGCTAAAAAAATCAAACAAAAAGAACTTCAGGTTTATGAATTCATTAAGAAGAGCATCGGTGAAGGTGTTTCTCCATCTATCCGTGAAATCCAGAACGCAATGGGATACAGATCAACATCAACAGCTTTCCATTATGTTGAATCTCTTATCGAAGCAGGTCTCCTCGTTAAGTCAAACAATCTCAACCGTTCAATAAGACTTCCTAACTACAACAACACAACAGTTCCTGTTGTAAAGGTAGTTACAGAAAACAATCCTATGTCTAATCTCGACAATATCTCAGGTTACGTTTCATATGACGGTGATAAGAAGTTTGAAAATCCACTTTTCGCTGTTAAACTTGAAGGCGATTCTATGATAAACGCTGGAATTTTTGATGGTGATATTCTTGTGGTAGAACAGACTCAGTTAGCAAAAAGCGGTGACATAATTATAGCTATCATCAACAATGATGATGATGAAGATGAACCAATCGTACGTCGCTTATACAAAGAAGAAGACCATTACCGTTTACAGCCAGAAAATAATTCAATGGACGCTATCACTCTTAAAAATGTAAGAATTGCAGGAAAAGTAGTTGCTGTTAGACGTTTCTTCTAATGAAAAAAATTTTGGGGACTCTAAAAATGAGTCCCTGTAAATTTCTCTTGTTTTATTAAAAACTTTTGATTTAATTCGATTTAATTTGAAAGGAATTAAAAAAAAATGCTTAATGAAGTCAAAGTTATCATATGCGGAAAGGAATATAAACTCAAAACCGCTGAAACTCCAAATTATATATATGCCCTTGCCCGTTCACTTGAATCAAAAATAAATGCTATGATTGAATCAGGAGCAGGAATTTCTCCTTATTCTGCCTCAATTATGGTATCGCTCAGTCTTATGGACGACATAAACAAAGCTAATGAACATTTGGACGGTATACGTAATGAGGCAAAGGCTTATGTTGATGAAGCTGGTAAGGCAAGAATTGACCTTGAAGCTGCAAATAAAGAAATAGAAGTGCTTAAATCAAAAATAATACAGCTCGAAAATATTGTAAAGCTTAAAGAATTGAAAGATAGTATAGATGGCTGATAATGTAAATAATAATATGGAAATACTTGCACCCGCCGGCGGATTTGAATCATTGGAATCAGCGCTCAGATGTGGTGCAAATGCAGTGTATGCCGGAGGTAAATATTTTTCGGCAAGAGGAAATGCAAAAAATTTTTCTGATGAAGAATTAAAAAAAGCCTGTGAACTCTGTCATCTCTATGGAGCAAAGTTCTATCTGGCAGTAAATACCATAATTTCAGATTCAGAAGCAGAATCTTTTTGCAATTATATAAAATACACTTCTGAAATAGGAATTGATGCCTATATAGTTCAGGATTTCGGATGTGTATATCTTATAAAAAAATGTGTGCCGGATTCAATCATTCATGCGTCAACACAAATGACAATACATACTTTGAAAGGTGTAGAATTTGCCAAGTCTCTGGGATTTTCAAGGATAGTTCCTGCCCGTGAACTTTCAGGAAGGGAAATAAAGGAAATATGCAAGTCCGGACTAGAAACAGAGATATTTATACATGGAGCATTATGTATGTCTGTTTCAGGACAGTGCTATATGTCAGCAATGATAGGTTCACGTTCTGCTAACAGAGGAATCTGCGGTCAGGCGTGCAGACTTCCGTTTACATCCTGTGGCAATAAAAACTTCTGCGGACTTTCTTTAAAGGATTTGTCTATTCTTGAACACATTGATACTCTTAGAGAATACGGTGTTGATTCGCTAAAAATAGAAGGAAGAATGAAACGTCCGGAATACACTGCTTCAGCGGTCAATGAAACAAAAAAAGTAATCAAAGGTAAAAAACCAGATATGAAACTTCTTGAAAATGTATTCTCAAGAAGCGGATTTACTGATGGATATTTTACTGGAAAATTAAATAATATGTTCGGTACAAGACTGAAAGATAATGTAACATCAGCTTCAGACGTTCTGCCGGATATAAGAGAACTTTACAGAAAAAATCCAAAAATTTATAGTCTTAAATTCAGTATAATTATAAAGGAAAATCAAAACATAAAAGTTACCGCACTATTATATAATGAAAACAAGAGTCAGGAAATTTCTGTAACAGTAACTGGAGATATTCCGGAAAAAGCATTAAAACGTCCAGTTGACTCTGTTTTTATAGAAAAACAGCTTTCAAAACTTGGAGATACTATATTTGAATTTGCTGGCTGTGAAACAGTTCTTGACGAAAATCTTATGGTTACTGCATCTTCTCTGAATTCACTGAGAAGAAAAGCGGTCGATGAAATATCAGAACTTATAATAAAAAACAATACCCCACAATATAAAATCACAGAATACGTCCCGAAAATCAATAAAAACAATTTAAAATCCGGAACTCCTGAAATAAGATTTCAATGCAGAAACGCTTTACAGGCAAAATCAGCTGAAAAATATGCAGATATGCTTATAATACCGATTGATGAATGTGAAAAAGCTATTAATCTAAATATCAGTCCGGAAAAAATCTGCATTGCTCCGCCAAGGTTCATAACATATGAAAAAGATGTTATAAAAAGACTTGACAATCTGAAAAATCTTGATATAAATGATATATTATGCGTCAATCCGGCATATATACAAATCGGAAAAGAACTTGGATTCAAACTTCACGGCGGTTTCGGTCTTAATGTTTCAAATTCATTTTCCTGTAGTCAGCTTGCTGAATCGGGACTTTCTGACCTGACGTTTTCTTTTGAGATGAAAATTTCACAGCTCAGAAAAATAAATTCTCCAGTACCTGTCGGCATTATCGCATATGGAAAACTTCCTTTAATGCTTACAAGAAACTGTCCTATAAAAAATGAAATCGGCTGTTCAAAATGTAAAAAACGTATATCAGACCGTACAGGAAGAATTTTTCCAGTCAGCTGTGAAAAAGGATATAATGAAATTCTGAACAGTGATATACTTTGTCTTGATAAAAAGGACTTCTCCGGATTTGATTTTATAATAATTATGCTTTATAATGAAAATGAAAATGAAATAAAAAACATAGCTGAAAATCTCGGGAATTCTGAATTCAGACCAAATTCAGCTACAAAAGGTCTTTACTACAGAGGTATAATGTAATGAAGCTTAAAATAAAAAAATTAAATGACAATGCCATTCTTCCGAAACGTGCAACAGAAAACAGTGCCGGAGCGGATTTATATGCCTGCATTGAAAATCCAGTAATTATAAAAAAAGGTGAAATAGTCAAAATACCAACGGGAATTTCAGTAGAACCCGAAAACAAAAATACTGTACTTATGGTTTTTGCTCGTTCAGGTCTTTCCTCAAAATATGGAATAACTCTTGCAAACTGCACAGGTATAATAGATTCAGACTACAGAGGAGAAATAATTGTACCGCTTATAAATCTCGGCAAATCTGATTTTACCATAGAAAAAAATATGCGTATTGCACAGCTTGTAGTTACACCCGTGATATTTCCCGAAATCATCGAAGCTGAAAACCTTTCAGATACAGAAAGAGGAATAAACGGATTCGGTTCAACAGGAATATAAAAATTTATGAAAGGAAAAAATAATCCAGATGAAAAAAACCGCTCTTTTTATAATATTGATTCTGACAGCCGTATTTCTGGGTTCAATCATAGGAAGCGGTGCAGAAAATCTTGCTTTTCTAAGATGGCTAAACTACAGTAAATCCATAAGTCTTGAAAATGTTGCTGTTGACCTTATTATAGTAACTTTCAATTTCAGCTGTACATTCAGTATCAATATAGCACAGCTTATGCTTATGCTTGTTGCATTTTTTGTATATCCAAAGGCATCGGCTAATTTTACTGATTAAGAAATAAAAAATATAAATTCAAGAAAGGAAATTCTGCAAAAATGTTCACAAAAGATATTGGCATAGATCTCGGAACTACAAATACTCTTGTATATATGAGAGGCAAAGGCATTATTATAAGAGAACCTTCCGTAGTTGCAGTAAATACAAGAACCGATAACTGCCGTTATGTAGGAAAAGAAGCAAAGGAAGTTATAGGAAAAACTCCGGGGTCAATAGTTGCAGTAAGACCACTTAAAGACGGTGTTATTGCTGATTTTGATATAACCATAACAATGCTTCAGGAATTCATCAAAAAGGCTCTTAAAGGAACAATATTTACTAAAGCCAATGTTATTGTATGTGTTCCGTCAGGAGTAACAACTGTTGAAAAGCGAGCAGTACGTGATACCTGTCGAAAAGCTGGAGCTCAGAATATACTTGTAGTTGAAGAACCTATGGCAGCAGCTATTGGTGCAGGACTTCCTACAACTGACCCTCTGGGAAGTATGATTGTAGATATCGGCGGTGGTACAAGTGAAGTTGCTGTAATATCACTTGGCGGAATAGTTGCATCACGTTCTATAAGATGTGCCGGAGATGCTCTCGATATGGCTATTATAAACTATATCAAAAAAAGATACAATCTTTTAATCGGCGAAAGGACTGCCGAAACAATCAAAATAGAAATCGGTTCGGCATTTCCATATGAAACAGAAGAACAAATGGAAATAAAAGGTCGTAATCTTCTGAATGGACTGCCTGAAAATATAAATATATCATCTGCGGAAATAAGGGACGCTATGACTGAACCACTCTCAAAGATAGTAGATGCGATAAAAGTCACCCTTGAAAAGACACCTCCGGAACTTTCTGCCGATATAATCGACCAAGGCATTACTCTTTCGGGAGGCGGTGCATTGCTGAGAGGTCTTGATAAACTTATAAATCGTGAAACAGGTATGCCCGTTTATATTGCCGAGTATCCTCTTGACTGTGTTGCAGAAGGTACAGGAAAAATTCTTGAAGATGTTGATAAATATCAGGACGCTCTGACTGAACACCTGAAATATTATTGATACAGGAGGAATCAGAAATGAAAGATTTCTTCAAAAGTATCAAATTCAAAATCATTGTAGGACTGCTGGCGTTTCTAATTGGAGTAATGCTCTTTGCAGTTATGAAAGGCGGATATGCTGTTACCGGAAAATCTCTTATTAATACCCTGACTTCACCTTTAAGAAACAGTTCAAATGCAATATCAGTAAAAGTGGAAAATTATCTTGACAAAATCCATAATGCCACTGAATATTACAACGAAAATCAACGACTTAAAGATGAAATCGGAATACTTAATAAAAAACTTTCCGATTATGAACAGATAAAATCAGAACTCAATGAGATGAAACAATTTATAGGCATAACGGAGGAAAATCCAGATAATATCATAAGTGAACCGTGTAAAATTACAGGATATATTGCAAATGACCCTTTTCAGTCATTCACTATTAACAGAGGTTCAGAAATCGGAATAGAGCCATACTGTCCAGTTGTTACATCTCAGGGACTTATCGGCATTACTATAGATGTTTCAGCAGATACCTCCACAGTCAGAACTATTCTCTCCCCTGACCTTTCAGTAGCCGTAGTATGTCCGGAAACCCTTGATTCAGCTATTCTGGAAGGATATATAAATGATGAGGGAAAAAGTTTATGTCATCTCATACATCTTTCACGTGATACCACATTTAAAGCCGGTGACAAACTCGTAACAAAAGGTACAGGCGGATTATTTCCTTCCGGCTATCCTGTGGGAACAATAACAGAAGTTATCCCGTCTGAAAATGGTCTTTCATATACAGCAGAGGTTGAACCTTCAGTTGACTTTGAGCATCTTTCCTCAGTTGTAATTATAAAGGATTTCGCCGGAAAGGAAAACCAGAATGAAAATTAAAACCACCAAGGAAAAAAGAATACTTATTATTAAAACTTCAATACGATGGTTTCTTTATTTTACTGTAATTTTCATATGTTTTTCTTTTATGATGGCAGGAACTCTCAAAAAACCTGTTCTTTTAATTCCTGCAGCAATATGTATAGCTATGAACACCGGAGAACTCCAGTCAGCATTTACCGGTGCATTCTGTGGTCTTCTGATTGACATAGCCTGCGGAAGAATTTTCGGATACAATGCACTGTTTCTTACAATTATATGTACTTTCACTTCTCTGATGTTTCTTAATTATTTCCGAAAAAAATTAATGAATTTCTTTGTTATAGCAACTATTTCGGCTTTTATTTCCGGATTTCTTGAC
>CAMWNQ010000042.1 GCA_947175655.1 uncultured Clostridia bacterium
TACTTATGCTGTTTTAAATGTTGATACTTACAAATTAAAAAAACATCATGTTAAAATTTAGATAAAGTATTGACAATGCTATCCTATTAGTGTATTATTATATATAGTACAGTTGGAAAAAATTTATTTAAAAAAATTTTTTTGAAATTTTTTCGTCTTTTTTTCTTTCTAAAAACACTTATATATAAAGGGGGAATTTTTTATGAAAAAAAATTCACAATGCGGGAAAAAAGGGGAAAAACTTTTTAGTAATCTTTGTGTTTTACCAAGTTTTATTGGAGTAATGTTTTTCTTCTTTGTTCCGTTCTGCATAATAATTTATTATTCTGTTGTAAATAATCCTATTATGAAAGAGTTTGTCGGAATTGATAACTTTCTGACTGTTATCAAAAATCCGGCATTTCGGACGGCTGTAAAAAATACAGTATCTTTTTCTATTGTTGCTGTCCCACTTTCGCTGGTGTTATCATTGGGACTTGCTCTTCTTCTGGATTATAAAATTCCGGGAAAAAGCATCTTTAGAACGTTTTTTTTATGTCCTCTTATGGTTCCGACGGCATCTGTTGTACTGGTATGGCAAGTAATATTTCACAGTTATGGTACAGCAAATTCATTTCTTGCAAATTTTGGATTTGAGGGTATAGACTGGCTTAAATCTCCTTACAGTCAGATAGTAATAGTCCTGATGTTTCTTTGGAAAAACCTTGGATATAATATGATTCTTTTTATGTCTGGACTCAGTTCAATTCCTAAAGATATTCTTGAAGTTGCTGAACTTGAAGGAGCAGGAAGATTATATAAATTTATTCATATCAAATTAAGATATCTTTCACCTACCATATTTTTTGTACTTATACTTTCTCTCATAAATTCATTTAAAATTTTCCGAGAGGTGTACTTATTAACTGGTGATTATCCATATGGAAAAATGTATCTGCTTCAGCATTTTATGAATAATACTTTTAAATCTCTTGATTATCAGAAACTTTCATCAGCTGCTATATTGCTTTCAATTGTAATGATTATTATTATAGGTATATTATTTATTGTGGAAAATCATTTCGGAAAGGACGTTGAGGAGTAATGAATACAAAAAGAAAAAATAAACAGTATTTTCTTACAGTTGCACTCACTATCTTTGCCGGACTTACTGCTATAGTATTCCTTATGCCTACAATATTGACTATTACGAATTCTTTTATGACTTCTTCTGAAATATCAGCAAATTACGGTGTTATGTTTGATAATATATCAGCAGACCAAAAAACATATATTTCTGATACTCTTAATCTTAAATTTATTCCGGATAAGGTATCTTTTACTCAGTATTTTGCGGTGCTTTTCAAAAGTCCGGAATATCTTCTCAAATTCTGGAACTCTGTTATACTTGTAGTACCAATAACGTTTTTTCAGATTGTTGTTGCTTTGTTTACTTCATATGGATTTGCAAGATATGACGGAAAAATAAAACAGATTATATTTTTCTCATATATAATACTTATGCTTATGCCTTATCAGGTTACACTTGTTCCTAACTTTCTGGTTGCAGATAAAATAGGACTTTTAAATACAAGATGGTCAATAATACTTCCTGGAATTTTTTCTCCGTTCAGTGTATTTCTTCTCACTAAGGTTATGAAAAGAATACCAATATCATATATAGAGGCTGCCAAGTTGGACGGTGCAAGTGAATGGCAGATTTTCAGACATATATGTCTACCGCTTTGCAGAAGTGCAATATTTTCTGTAACGCTTCTTGTTTTTATTGATTATTGGAATATGGTTGAACAGCCTTTGATACTTCTTAATGATAAAGAAATGCATCCTCTTTCAGTATTCCTGTCTGAAATAAATACAGGAGATGTTGGACTTGCTTTTGCTGTTGCAGTAATATATATGATTCCAACTCTTCTGATGTTTCTTTATGGTGAGGATTATCTTGTTGAGGGCATAACATATTCTGGCGGAATTAAAGGATAGTTTAATTTTTAATTAGTTGTGATAATTTTTTGAAAGGACAGATAAATTATGAATGAAACGAAATCAGATAACCTGAAATTGAATGTAAATAAAAGAAAGGATATTATTAAAAATGTCCTGATTGTATTTCTTATAATTCTTTTATTGCTTACATTTTTTTCAAATACAATTATGAACCATTCTCTTCCGGAAATCGCTACAGAAAGCAGTATCTCCGGAACTCTTACAGAGAAACTTAATGCAAGCGGTATGATAGAATCCAATCAGTCTTATGATGTTACTACAAAGAACAATGTGAAAATTGACAGCATTAAAGTAAAAACAGGTCAGCAGGTTCAGAAAGGTGATGTTCTTTTTACTATAAATACTGAAGAAAACATTGAACTTAAAGAGGCTGAAACATTACTTAAATCTCTTGAACTTGAATATCAGAAAATGCTTTTGAATGTTCCGAAGGATTATGCGACCGAAAATCAGGCTATAAAAAATGCACGTGAAGATTTAAATCAACTTATTGCAAAACGTGACCAGATAGCTTCTAATCAGGCTGAAAATCAATCCAAAAAGGCTGAATACAATCAGGCAAAATCAGAGCTTACTGGAATATCATCTGAACTTGCAGATGTTCAGTCATATATTATGTCCCTCAATACTGATGATATTTATTCAATAGGAGCTGATTATAACGGCAATATTATTGGTTATTATGAAGAATATACAAAGGCTCAGTCTGAACTTCAGAGTGCTGAAACTGAACTTCAATCAATGATGTTGAATCCCGATGCTTCTGAAGAGGCTATTCAGGCACTTCAAGATAAAGTAAATGAACGCTCTGAATATTTTTCACAGTGTGAGAGTTCATATAAATCAGAAAAAACAAATTTAAGGTCTGTACTCAATGATAAACTTTCATCTTTAAAATATGATTCAGAAAGACTCAACAATATAATAAACGATTATGAATCAAACTTATCAGCCGATGATATGGTTACTGTTGAATCAATTGATGAACAAATTACTGCTAAACAACGTGAGATTGATACTCTTGTAATTGCTCTTGAAGATACAAAGAGACAAGATAATCTTACAAATCAAACTAACAATATAGACATAAAGGCAAAACAGGAAGAAGTAAATGCACAGAAAATTGTAGTTGAAAAACTGAAAAAACAAAGTGCAGATAAAGAAATAAAGGCAGAATATGCCGGAACTGTTAGCGAGATACTTATAAAAATAGGAGAAACTACTCTTCCTGAAGCTCCGATAGCTGTTATAGACATATCAGAAGAGGGATATACTATGACAGTAAGTGTTGAAGCAGAAAAAACAAAGAAAATAAAGGTTGGTACTGATGCTGATGTTCTCAATGACTGGAGCAATTCTATTCAGGCTACTTTGGTTGAGATGAAAAATGATACAAAAAATGCTAAAAACAGAATTCTTAAATTTAAGGTCAGTGGCAATGTAAATTCTGGAGATTCTCTTTCACTTTCAATTCCTTGCAGTACAAATAGATATGATGTTATTATTCCTAAGAGTGCATTGAATGAAGACTCAAACGGAAAATTTGTATTGACTGTAAAATCAAAGAGTTCACCACTTGGAAACAGATATTTTGCTGAAAGAGTTGATGTTGAAATTCTGGCATCAGATGAAGTTTCCTGTGCAGTTCAGGGTTCTCTGAATCTTGGCGATTATGTTATCACAACATCAAGCAAGCCAGTTAATTCAGGCGATCAGGTCAAGATGAAGGACAAGTGATTAATATGAAATTAAAACTGCCGAAATTTAAAATAATATTATCAGTATTGAATATTGTTTGTATTGTATTTATTATAGTTTTTAATTCTCTTTCAGCTAAGCAGATAAATGGTCTTACATCACAAAGAGGTGCGGAAAAGTGGCAGAATGGAAACGACTTGAACTATTCTCATATAAGCTGTTTTTTCGCCAAAGATTCTGGAATGGATATAAATACTGTTAATTCAATAAAAAACGAGATAAAGAATGCTATGGTTACTGCGTCTTTACAGGAAGAAGAGGGTTCAAGACTTTGGATTGATGCTTATACATCGTCATTGGGAAAATTGGAAGTTCTGGGTACTAAGAGAGGTACTGCAAGAACGGAAATTACGGCTGTTACAAGTGACTTTTTTCTTATTCATGATTTTCAGTTCATTGATGGTTCTTATTTTCGTGAAGAAGAAATATCTCAGAATGGCATAGTAATTGATAGTATGCTTGCTTGGCAGATATTCGGTTCGGATAACGTAAAGGGAATGACAGCTGAAATAAATAATATCAGTTTTTATGTTGCCGGAGTTGTTAAAAATCCTGAAAATTCTGCCGAAAAAAAGACATATGGAAGTTTTCCTAGGGCATATATTTCTTATCAGGGAGCTGAATCGCTTTTTAAAAATGTTTCTTCTAGTTCTTTAGCATCTGCAACTGCAAGTTCTGTAAGTCCTGTAAATTCTGAATCTATTACAGTTGATTCATATGAAGCTGTAATACCTAATCCGGTTAAAAAGTTTGCATATAATACTTTAAGCGAGTTTATAGGCAATCAGTATGAAAATACTTCATATACTTTGGAAAATTCAGACCGTTTCGGATTTTCAAAAAGTTTCAAGCGTTTAAGACATCTAAGTAATTCAGTTGTAATAAATAATGCTGTAGAATATCCGTGGTGGGAAAACTCCGCAAGAGTTACAGAAGTAAAAGTTTCTCTTAATCTTTTTGCAATTGTTGTTTTCTCAATAATACCAATTATAACACTTCTTATTATTTTTATAAAGCTGTTTAAATATATTGCTTCAATGCATATTATAAAAAGACTTATAGAAAAAATAAAAAGTAAAATTCCATATTAGCAAATAAAATTCAAGTTCAAAAAAAAAATAATAAGGATTCTCCATCCTCTTTAGGTGGCGAGAGGAATTGTCAAGTAAAATGAATGACAGTAACGGGCGGAATGAAATGGTATCCCTTACTGACACGAGGCAATTCATAATTATTGTCACATTCCTGAAAAATGCCAGTGTGGATTGAAACAAGACAATTTTAAAAAAAGGAGTATATTTATGAAAAATCAAAAATTTACACAGTTTTTAAGCTGTGCTACACTGTTCGCAGTTATGACAAGCTTTACAGCTTGTGGCGACAGTAATGAGAAAGGTGAGAAAAATAACAGAAAACCTCAGACTGCTGACAAGGTATTGAATAATGTTTATTCTGCTGAGACTATTAATTTTCCGGAAAATGTTGATGATATAAAAGATATATCTTCAATCACTTATTCTGAAGCCGATGATGTCTATTATTGCAGAGCTTATATAGGAAATAATTATGAAAATATTATTTACAGTATAAGTCCTGATTTCGCAACGTTTACAAAAATTGATTTAAAACTTGACGAAAAAAAGGAAAGTTATGTGCAATATATGAATGTTCTTAATAATGGCGGTATAGGTCTGTTTATAAGCGAAACATCATACGGCGACCTTCCGATTGTTGATTATTCAGATGAAACTATAGACTGGGATACTTTTGACTGGGCTCCTTATGAAGAGGCAAGAGAACAGGCATATGTATATAAGATTTATGATAAAAGCGGTCAGATGGTAAGCAGTCTTAATCTTGATTATCAATCACAGGAACAGTATGATTATATAAGCGGTGGCTGTGCTTTGGCTGATGGTTCTTATGTTATTATGAGTGAATCACAGGGACTTATAAAATTTGATGACAAGGGTAAGAGTACAGTTCTTGGAAAAGTTGAAGGTCTTAATTGGGTAGATGCAATGGGTCTTGATTCTGAAAATAATCTCATACTCTCAGGTTATGGAGAATCAAATTATACATTTATAAAATATGATATTGACAGCAAATCAGTTGCAGAAAAATATGAATATAATGGCAATATGTATTCTAATGGTAGTTTTGTAAAAGGCACAGGGGACTATAGTTTCTTTGTTATTGGAAATGACGAGGTTTCCGGATATAATAAAAATACAAAGACATTTGAAGAAGTTATTAATTTAACAGACTCAGATCTTTCCGGAGTAGGTTCTATAGCAGTAAATAAGGATATGGAATTTGTTGTATGTGAGCGTTCATATTCCTCCTCATCATCGACAACGTTATCAAAACTTAAAAAAGCTGACCCTTCGGAATTTGCAAATCAGCAAGTTATAAATATTGGTATGCTTTATCTGGATAGAAATATGAGTTCAAAAATAACAGATTTTAACAAGAAAAATAAAGATTACAGACTTAAAATTATTGACTATTCAAAGTATGATAATGAAGAAAATGAATATAATGGATCTATTCAACAGTTAAACAATGATTTGCTTACCGGAAATGCTCCTGATATTATAATGTCAAGCAATCTTAATATGGATTCTCTTGCAAATAAGGGTGTATTTGCTGATTTATATCAGTTTATTGATAAAGATGAAGAACTCAGTCGTGATTCTTTTTTACCTAATATTCTCAGTATTAATGAATATGACGGAAAACTTTATAATTTAGGTACTTCTTTCAGCCTTCAGACTATTGCAGGAAAAACAAAATATGTCGGAGATAAGCAAAACTGGACTATTGATGATATGATTTCTGCATATGAAAACCGTTCCAAGAAAGATATGAAGCTTTCAATAAATAATTATAAATCTTCTGCTTTTATGACTTGTTTCTATTTAAATCTTAATTCTAATATTGATTATAAAACAAAGACTTTCAATTATGATAAGGCTGAACTTGTAAAACTGCTTGAATTTGTAAATCAGTTTGAGGATGAACCGAACTGGGAAGACGAAGCTGTTGCCGAAGCTAATAATAAAGAATGGGAAGATTATCAGGTTTCTATGATTAAAGATAAATATCTTTTACAGGAAGCCGGTATTTATGATTTCAGAAGCTATCATGAACTTGTTGCTGGAACTTTTGCGAATGAACCTATAACTTTGGTAGGATTTCCGACTGCGGATGGTTCAGGGGTAAGATTCTCATGGAATTCAAATTCATTTTCTATTGTGTCAAATTCAGCTTGTAAGGATGCTTGTTGGTCATTTATAAGAGAGTTTTTCCTTGAAGATTATCAGACAGTAAGCGAAACAGGTGATAGTAATATATGGGCATTCCCAGTAAATCAGAAAGCTTTTGATAAACTTGCGGAACAGTCCAAGTCACCACGATTTTGGATAGACCCTGAAACAGGCAAAAAGAATGAATATGAAACTACTTTCTGGGCTGGTGATAAGGAAGTTAAAATCGGTGATGTTACTGATGAAGAAATAGCTCAGATTAAAGAACTTATTAACAGTGTTAAAACGAGTATGGGCAGTTATGATTCAGGTCTTTATGATATTTGCAATGAAGAATCACAAGCATTCTTTAAAGGTGATAAGACTGCTGAAGAAACCGCTGATATTATAATAAACAGAATTTCTATCTATATTGCTGAAAAAGGTTAATATCATTTTAATGGGAGGAATTTTTCCTCCCTTTTTGATTTTAAAATTCTTGACAAAATATGCGGATATGATATAATTATTCTAATACAGATTGTTAAAAGGTGAATTTCATGAAAAAAGTTATATCATTGGTTTTGACTATCATTTTTATTTTTTATGTGAATGCAGACTTATTTAATATATTTGCAGAGGATTTAGAATCACTTGGATTTTCAGAAATATCTTTTTATAAAAATATTTCATACAGTAAATATTATGATTTTTATTCTGATTACAATAAACCGGAATCTGAAATAATCATTGATGCAATGGATTATAAGAATATTGAAAACGGGGACTTTTTATCAGAAATTTATAATGACAGATATTGTCTTATATGTCCGGAAAAAGGTTGTATATCTTATGAGATTGACGTTCCGGAATCTGGTATATACTGTCTTGAAATTAATTATTATCCTATACCCTCCAATAGTCCGTCAATAGAATTTTCAATGATGATTGATAATGATATTCCATATGATACAGCATCGCGACTGAATTTAAATAAAATATGGGTAAATGAAAGTGATGATATAACGGACAGACATGGTAATCAGATAAGACCTTCTCAAATTCAGCGTGGCAGGTGGTGCAACAGTTATTTGAATGATACAGATGGTCTTTTCAGTGAACCACTAATATTTTATCTTGAAGAAGGGATTCATAAAATATCATTTGATTTTAAAAGAGCTGATATTGCTATAGAAAAATTTATATTTAATCAGCCTGAAAAGCTTAAATCATATGATGACTATTTTAATTCAATTGATACTGAAATTTCCGTTGAAAATACACCTGATAATCTTATAAAAATTGAGGGTGAAAATGCAATATTCAAATCTGATTCAATACTTTATCCTACTTATGATAATTCAGATTATCTTGTATCTCCTTCAAGTCCTGATAAAGTATTATATAATACCATTGGAGACGGTAACTGGAATAATGCTTTCCAAAGTATCAGTTGGAAAATTCCAAAGGAGGAAATAAAAACCGGCTGGTATAAAATAGGTATTAAATCACGTCAAGACGAAATGAGAGGTTTTTATTCGTCAAGAAGAATCTATATTGACGGCAAAGTGCCTTTTGAAGAATTTAATAATTTGAATTTTCCATATAGTTCAGACTGGAATGTAATATCTCCTGAGAATTATATATATCTTTCTTCTGATGATGACCATTTTATTACTATGGAGGCAATACCAAGCGAAATATCAGAATATTTATGTCAGCTTGATGATGTGCTTGTGTCTGTTAATGATTATTATAGAAAAATTCTTATGATTACTGGAACTAATCCTGATAAATATACTGATTATTATGTACATGAAAAAATTCCAGAATTAATTTCAGAATTCAGTAGAATATCAGAGGAATTGAAAGATATTCAGAAAAATATTGAAAATATTTCAAGTTCTTTTGGAACTGAAGCATCTGTTATAGAAAGAATGACTGATATACTTGATAAATCAGTTAAAAAACCACTTAAAATACCACAGTATCTTTCAGAAATATATGATAATATTTCTGTTCTTTCATCTTGGAGCAGACAGTGCCGTAAACAGCCACTTGAAATTGATTATATTGAATTATGCACTTTAAATCAGGACTTTTCAGATATAGATAAAAGTTTTTTTAAGTCTCTTTCATTTGGGTTCAGGTCATTTATATCATCATTCTTTATTGATTATTCAACTATTTCTGATATTACTGGTGATGAAGCTATTGAAGTATGGGTAAATGCTGGTCGTGAACAGGCACAGGTTATCAGAGATATGACTGAAATGCAGTTTATGCAAGAATATCCGGATATTCCTGTATCAGTAAATCTTGTTTCGAGCGGGATTGTTGAAGCATCTATGACAGGTCATCAACCTGATGTTGCTTTATTTCTTGGTGGAGAATTTCCAGTTAATCTGGCATCAAGAGGTATTCTTGAGGATTTGAAGTCTTTTGATGATTATGAAGATATCAAAAAACGTTTTCAAAAAAATGCTTTTGTAAATTATGAATTTAATAATGGCTGTTATGGTCTTCCAGTAAGTCAGAACTGGGCTGTTATGTTTTATAGAGAGGATATTTTAAATAGTCTTGGCTTTGAAAATCCTCCAGAGACATGGCAGGAACTTATTGATATGCTTCCGGCTATACAGAGAAATTATATGTCTGTAGGGCTTGTACTTCCATCAAATAATATATCTCCGGCTACTGAAACAGGTCATACATTTGCATGCCTTATGCTTCAACAGGATATGAACTATTATAATCAGGAACTTACTGAATCTGTTCTTGATTGTGAACAGGCAGTATCGGCTTTTAAACAGTGGACTGATTTCTATACTGATTATAGCTTTATGCAATCATATGATGCTTTCAGTCGTTTCAGAACAGGAGAATATCCAATAATAATAGCAGATTATACTTTTTTTAATCAGCTTAAAGCCTTAGCACCGGAAATTAATAATCTTTGGAACTTTACAAGTATATTAGGAACTGAAAGAGATGATGGTACAATATCACATGCTGTTAATTCAAATGGAACTTGTGCGGTTATATTTAATAAAGATAAAAATCAGGATGAAAAACGAAAATATAAAGCGTGGGAATATATAAAGTGGTTTACTGAGGCAGATGTCCAGTCAGAATATGCAAGAAGAATAGAAGGTCTTATGGGTATTACCGAAAGATTTGATACAGCAAATACTGAAGCTCTTAAAAATCTTTCTTGGTCATCTGAGGAGCTGGAAAAACTCTTGAAACAACGTGAGGAACTTTCAGAAATTCCTGTTATACCGTCCTCATATGCCGTTACGAGAAATATAATGAATGCTTTCAGGGAGACTGTAAATAATGGTGAAAATGCAAGGAATATGATTATATGGTATAATCAGGATATAAATCAGGAAATCAGGCGGAAACGTAAAAATTAGGAGTGAAAATATAAATTATGAATATATCCGGTAAAATAAAAGAAATAAAACGTTGTCGAGAATGTTATTTTATGCTTATGCCGTTTATGCTGTTTTTTATAATTTTTACTGTTATTCCTGTTATAATGTCAGTTCCTGTAGCTTTTACAGATTTTAATATGATTGAATATCCTAAATTTATAGGGCTGGATAATTTTAAAAATCTATTTCTTAATGATAAAATTTTTATAAAATCTATCAGGGTTACTCTTGTTTTTGCTGTGGTTACAGGACCTTTAAGCTATATATTATGTTTTATGCTTGCTTGGTTTATCAATCAGTTACCTAAATCACTGCATAATATATTTATGATTATATTTTATGCTCCTTCAATGGCTAATATTTATACTATATGGCAATTGATTTTCAGCGGTGACCGTTACGGATATTTCAATTCAATTCTTATAAATCTGGGCATAACTTTTTCACCTGTACAGTGGCTTACTGATTCAAGATATGTTCTTGGTGTTGTTGTAGCTGTTCAGTTGTGGATAAGTTTGGGAGCTGGTTTTCTGGCTTTCAGTGCTGGACTGAAAAATATAGATGTGTTGTATTATGAAGCCGGTGCTGTTGAGGGAATAAGTAATCGCTGGCAGGAATTATTTTATATAACTCTTCCTTCTATGAAACCATATCTTTTATTTGCTGGAGTAATACAGATAGTTAGTTCATTTACCGCCGGTGCTGTTGCTCAGAATATCGCAGGTTTTCCAAGCACAGATTATAAAGCTCATACTATAATGACTCACGCTTATGATTATGGCTGGATAAGATATGAAATGGGATATGCATCGGCGATATGTGTAGTATTATTTATTGCTATGTATATTGCGGACAGATTATTAAATAAAGTTCTGAATCAGGAGAGTTGAATTATGAGAATGTCAAACAGGAAAAAAGGAAATATTATAATATTCCTGTTTCTTACAGTGCTTGGAACTTTTATGATACTTCCCATATATCTTGCTTTTGTTATGTCATTCAAGCCTGTTGAGGAATTATTTGTATTTCCTCCAAAGCTTTATACTCTTAATCCTACTTTCCGTAATTTCAGTGATATGTTTGAAGAGTTAAGCAAATCTTTAAAAGTTCCATTTTCAAGATATATTTTCAATAGTGTATTTGTTTCTATTACTGCTACTTTATTACAATGTATAACTTCTTCTATGGGAGCTTTTGTACTTGCAAAATGTAACTTTCCGGCAAAAAAAATTATTAATAAGATTATTGTTATTGCTTTATTGTATCAGAGCAATGTTATATATATAATGCAGTATATTGTAATGTCAAAGCTGAATATGATTAATACATACTGGGCTTTGATATTGCCTCTGATTTCATCGCCTATGTCCTTATTTCTTATGAAACAGAGTATATCACAGATGCCGGATTCTGTTATTGAGGCTGGAAAAATTGATGGTGCAAATCTTTTCAGAATATGCTGGCAGATTATAATACCAAATCAAAAACCTGCTCTTATGACTGTTATTATATTTGCTTTCCAGTCATCGTGGAATATGCAAAGTGGTAGTTTTATATATAAAGAAAATTTGAAAACACTTCCGACAGTCATACAGCAAATTACAGCATCAGGAATTTCTAAAACAGGAATATCTGCTGCTGGTTCTGTATTTATACTTCTTCCGCCTCTTATAATATTTATAGCTGTAAGAAAAAATGTTGTTGAAACTATGGCACATTCCGGAATAAGCGGTTAGGTGATTTTATTATGAAAAATATACTTATGCTTGCATTTGTTTTTATATTATTTCAGATTTTCTTTTCCAATTTTTTTGTTCAGGCAGATTCATATAGTTATAATAATTCAGAAAAAGCCATTCCCTCACAGTCAGGATATATTCCAGAAAAAACAGTATATGGAAAAGATTTAGG
>CAMWNQ010000043.1 GCA_947175655.1 uncultured Clostridia bacterium
CATCTATATCTGTATTCATATAAATATCAAGAATATCTGAATAATCACCAATATCAGCTTTCGACACTATAATCACTGGTTTAATATTTTTATATACTGATATTGCAATAAACTTGTCAAGCAGTAAAAAATCCGGTGAAGGCTTGCAGGTTGACACCACAAAAACAAGCTGGTCAAGATTTGCAAGCGGAGGTCTTATTATAACATTTTTTCTAGGATTTATTTCAGATATTATGTTATTTTCTATTGTAACATAATCACCTACTACAGGAGATATTCCTCTTTTTCTGAAAATTCCTCTTGCTTTGCATTCAAGAATGCCGTTTGGAAATTCAGGGGACTCTATTGTATAGAGTCCCCCTATGGATTTTGTTATTAAAGCATTCTGAATCTTATTATTAATAGTAGTCATCATCATCGTCGTCATCATCGTCATCATCGTCCCAATCACTATCTGAAGAAGAATCATCAGGGTCTACATAAGGTTCAGTAGGTTCAATATATTCTGTAGTAGGTTCAATATATTCTGTAGGTGGTTCAATGTATTCTGTAGGCGGTTCAATGTATTCTGTAGGTGGTTCAGTAATTATTTCCTTATGGTATCCATCTATTGAACTAAGTGCTGAGCCTACATCTTCCCAGTTTGTAACATAAGACGCCGTTGAGAAATCGAAAGTATAGTTACCAATTTTTGCACGTGCATTATTATTCTGGTTAGTTATATAAACAGTAATTGAAATATCTTTTCCTGTACCTTTTACATTTACTGATGTACTGAGCATTTCAGGAGCTAATATAGTACCGCTTGATGAAATAGCTTTGCCTTCATTATCAGATAAGAAGTCAAGAATAAATCTTCCCTCAGCACTTTCAGGTAAATACAAATCAAATGCTACTTCACCGTCAGGGAACATTCCATTACTATAGTAAAGTATTAATTCTTGATCTGCTTCTATTACTGTACCTTTTGGTATGCTCTGTTCATAGATAAAGTTTTCCTTTTCATATGAAGGACCGTCTTTGAATGTAACATTTGTCATATTAAGATACTCACAAATCATTTCTGCTTCTTCAACAGTCTTTCCAACAAAATTATCAACTTTAATCTGTTCCTTATTTACTCCGGCACTAATATAAAGAAGTATTTCAGTACCTGGTTCTACATCTGTACCTGCTTCCGGTTCAGTTCTTATAATATTATCCTTCTGAATACTGTCACTTGTATCACGTCTTTCGTCCCATTTCAGCCCAACTTCTTCAAGTGTACGTTTGAATACAAGATAATTTATATCTGTTCCGTCTGGAACTTTTACTGTTTTCATACCACGACTTACTTTAACCTTTATAGTATCACCTTTATTAAAAGGAGTATCAGGTTCAATATCCTGTTCAAAAATACAGTTCTTTTCAATTTCATTATATTCCTGAGATTCTACAACGATATTCATAGACTGACCATATTTATTTACAGCTTCATTATAATCAACACCTATAAGATTAGGCATTTTATAATCAAATCTATTTCCTGTCTCTCCCTTGAACATTCCCATTACAAGAGAGGCCACAAATACAACACCTGCAATAATAACGGCAATAGTTATGGCTGTAAGTACTGGAACTACAAGAGAACCTCTTTCTTCCTCATCATCTTCCTCATCATCTGGTTCGTTGTAAACTTCTTCAACAGGCTTACGTTTTTCACGAACTTTACGACTTTGAGGTTCTTCAGCAACTACTGTTGTAGTTCTTCTTTCAGAACCTCCATTTTCTGCATTCTGGGATTCTGATGTATTAAAATAACGTGTATTGTCATTGTCATCAAAAACAGTTACTTCGTTATCTTCTTCCTCTACATAATATCCAAATGACATTTCAGGGTCATTTTTAAACTGCTCTACATCAATAATCATTGCAGATGCCGACTGATATCTGTCAAAAGGACTTTTTTCCATAGCTTTAAGTATAATTTCTTCAAGGCCTGCCGGAACATTAGCATTAACAGCTCTTGGTCGCTTAGGAATTTGATTAATATTCATAACGGCAATCGATACAGAATTATCAGAATCAAAAGGTTTCTGACCTGTAAGCATTTCATAAAACATTACACCTACAGAATATATATCACTTTTTTCATCTGTAACTTCTCCTCTTGCCTGTTCAGGACTGATATAATGAACACTTCCTATAGCTTGGTCAGTAGCAGTTTTTCCGGTTTCTCTTGCAAATTTTGCAATTCCGAAATCCATCACTTTTACAGTACCGTCAGTAAGTATCATAATATTCTGAGGCTTTATATCACGATGAACTATACCTTTTTCGTGAGCATGCTGTAAAGCACGAAGAATCTGTATTATAAAATGTATAGCATCTTTCCAGTTAAGAGCCTTTTCATTTTCTATATAATCTTTAAGAGTAATTCCGTCAATATATTCCATAATGATATATTTAAGATTATCAGAAAACCCTACATCATATATTTTTACAATATTCGGATGCGAGAGTAAGGCTATAGCCTTTGATTCATTTCTGAAACGGCTTAAAAATTCCTCATTATTTGAGAATTCCGTTTTCAAGATTTTTATTGCAACAGTTTTATTGTCCACAACATCGTTGCCCCTATAAACGTCAGCCATACCGCCAACGCCTATAAGTTCAGTTATTTCATATCTGCTATCAAGCATTTGCCCGATGTTAGCATCTTTCTCCATTTCATTCACTCCTATTATTAATCAGAAATAAGTGCGACAGTTACATTATCCTGTCCGCCTTTGCTGAGAGCAAGCTGTATAAGTTTATCGGAAAGTTCATCAAATGAACTTCCTGATATTACTTCATATATTTCAGAATCAGTACTATAACCTGAAAGTCCGTCCGAGCATAACAAAAGATTTATTTTATTTTCATAATCAAGAATAAAAATGTCAACCATAACCGTTTTTTCAACTCCAACAGCACGAATAAGCATATTTTTCTGTGGATGAGAAATCATCTCATCAGCAGTTATCTTTCCCTGCTCATATAAAAGAGAAGCAACATTATGGTCAACAGTAATCCTATGCATACCGCTTTCAGTAATAATATAAGCCCTGCTGTCACCTACATTAGCTATAAATGCAGTTTTTGAAGTTACAAAAGCTGCAACGCAGGTTGTACCCATTCCAAAGTTTTTAAAATCAAGACGTGCCTTTGTGTAAATAACCGAGTTAGCCGCAGAAATTGAAGATATAAGAAGTTTTCTTATCTCATCATCTGAAAGATCATCACAGTAACCGCCTTCAAATCTTGCAAATACCTCATCAATAGCCATAATACTTGCTTCTCTTCCGGCACGTTCACCACCCATTCCGTCACATACGACAACAAGAACATTGTCTCCAAAGAACTGAGATTTTACAGCATCTTGATTTTCTTCACGAGCCAGACCTATATCAGTAGCAGTTTTAACTTTCATAATTTACACCTCCAGTCTTTTCAAATTTAAGAGTATCACGCCGGAGTTGTCCGCACGCCGCATCTATATCACTTCCGAGCGTTCTTCTGACCGTTGCATTAAGACCCTTTTTTGAAAGATATTGTGCAAAGCTTTCAGCTTCCGATTTTTTTGAACTATAATTTCTTTCTCTTACTTTATTGACAGGTATAATATTTACATGACAATTCATACCTTTTAAAATTGAAACAAGATGATTTCCGTCTTCAGGAGAATTATTAACCCCATCAATAACAGCATATTCAAAAGTAATACGTCTTCCTGTTTTTTCTATATAAAACCTACACGCTTTAAGAAGTTCATCAATACTGTAACGGCGATTCACAGGCATAATCTTGCTTCTCTCGTCATCGTACGGAGAATGAAGAGATACAGAAAGAGTAAGTCCGAATTTTTCTTCTGCAAGTTCATATATTTTAGGAACTATGCCACAGGTAGAAAGTGAAATGTGCCTTAAACTGAGATTATTGCCATTTTTATCCGAAACAAGTCTGAGAAATTTTAAAACATTTTCATAGTTATCAAGAGGTTCGCCTATCCCCATAAGGACAACTCCTGAAACTTTTATATTTCTGTCTTTTTCTGTCATATAAATCTGCATAAGTATTTCTGAAGGTGTAAGATTTCTGACAAATCCGGCTATAGCCGAAGCACAGAAGTTACAACCCATTTTACAGCCTACCTGAGTAGAAACACATATGCTCATTCCATAATGATATTCCATAAGAACAGTTTCAGCATAATTTCCGTCAGGGAGTCTATAAAGATATTTTACTGTATTATCTATAGAAGATTCAAGTCTTTTTGCAATAAATAGACTTTTTATACAAAAAATATCTTTTAATTTAGTTCTTAATTGCACAGATATGTCAGTCATATCATCAAAGCTGAATACCTTTTTAATATGAAGCCATTGAAAAATCTGTTTTGCTCTGAACTTTTTTTCTCCAAGTTCAGCCATAACATTTTCCAGCTGTGGCAAATCAAGAGATAAAATATCGATTTTCTCTAAATCCTTTTTATTAAAATTATCCAAGCAATCACCTTAATTTTCTGAATTTTGAAATAAAAAATCCGTCACTGTTAAAATAATTTGGGAAAACTGATGCCTTATAACTGCCGAAAGGTTCACCAAGATTTTCAAGAAAAGAAACACCCTCTATTTCCTTGTGATTTTCAAGAAGCTTTTCAACAATATTGTCATTTTCAGCTTTTCGGAGAGTACAGGTGGAATAAACCAGCTCCCCTCCTGTTTCAAGATAATTCAAAGCGTTTTCAAGTATTTTATATTGAATATCAGGAAGTCTTTCAAAATCACTGAAATCTTTGTATTTAATTTCCGGCTTTCTTCTTACAACTCCGATTCCTGAACACGGAACATCACAAAGTATCTTTGAAAATTTAGGAAGATTTTCATTAAATATCATAGCGTTACCTGTCATAGTCTTTATATTTAATATTCCAAGTCTTTCAGCACCATTTTTTATAAGTTCAACACGTTTTTTATGAAGGTCAAAGGCATAAATTTCACCTTTTCCATTCATCATCTCTGCTATAGTAAAAGCTTTTCCCCCTGGAGCAGAACATAAATCAAGAACTCTGTCATTTTCAGAAGGATTCAGAGCCATACAGCATAACTGTGATGATAAATCTTGAACATGGAAATAACCCTGTTTAAACTCCTCAAGGGATTTTACATTACCATTTTTAAGTCTATAGCAATTCGGAATAATATCAATTTTTTCAGCTCCGATATTTTTCATAACCTCTTCCGGATTTTCTTTAAGATTATTCAGCCTTACAGTAATAGGGGGTGTTTCAAGAGCATTTGAAAGAATTATATCCATTTTTTCGATTCCATAATCAGCAATCAAACTATCTACAAAATCAGTTTTTGCTGAATACTTAATACTTGAAGATATTAATATATCCCGTGGAACAGCATAATCCTTATTATTTCTGATAAATTTTCTTAAAACAGCATTTACAAATCCGGAAGCGCTTGATTTCTTAAATAATTTTACAAGGCTTACACTTTCATTTACAGATGCACTATCCGGAATATTATCAACATAAAGAATCTGATATATACCAATTCTTAAAATATTCATAACAACAGAATCAATTTTCTGAACAGGTCTTTCGGTAAGCTGTGATATGATATGATCAAGAGTAATAAGTCGCTCAATTACTCCATAATAAAGTACAGAGCAAAGCTTTTTATCACGTTCATCAAGCTCTGAATTTTCCAGTCCTGAATTAAGCTGAATATTTGAATATCCATTGTTTTTAAAAGTTTTTTCAAGCAGTTCAACAGCAAGAAATCTTGCATTTTTCTTCATAAGATTAATTCCTTCTGCCAATATCTATAAGTCTCAGGAGCTGTGCTATTGCAGTAAACAAAGCTGCAACATAAGTTAAAGCCGCCGCTGTGAGAACTTTTCTTGATTGTTTAAGTTCTTCAGTATCAAGATAACCGCTTTGTTCCAGGGTTTTCATAGCACGACCGCTGGCATCAAATTCGACTGGCAATGTTACAAGCTGAAAAACTACAACTGCTATAAAAAGCCAGATTCCAATTGTTATAAGCGGTCTGATACCTCCAAGAATAATTCCTAAAAACACAAGAGGATATGCAAGGTTTGAACCTATATTTGTTATAGGAATTATTGCTGACCTTATTTTCATAGGTGTATACTGTTCAGCATATTGTACTGCGTGACCGCATTCATGTGCTGCAACTCCGATTGCTGCTGCCGAAGACTTTCCATATACAGAATCCGAAAGTCTTACAACATTTGAAGAAGGGTCAAAGTGGTCTGTGAGATTACCATTTACTCTTTCAACAGAAACATGATGTAAACCGTTTTGGTCAAGAATCATTCTTGCAATCTGGTCAGCAGTATATCCTCTTTGATTCATAACATTACTATATTTTTTAAAAGTAGATTTTACATTAAAAGATGCCCAGAGAGCAACTAAAAAAGAAATTATAACAAGAAAATAACTCATAGCAAAAGCTCCATTCTATAAAAATTATCCCAATATACAGCCTTTTTCAAGTTTTTTACCTCTAAGGAAATCCGATACTTTCATTCTTTTGCTTCCCTCAAGCTGTACTTCTTCAAATTTTATTATTCTCCCGTCTCCGCATTTTACTCCGAAATTTTTTACATCAACTATTTCACCGTTCTGAGCATCATTAAAATCATCCGTAAGTGAAGAATGGTAAATTTTAAGTCTTTTTCCATTAAGCATCGTAAAGCCTGTAATACCTCTTATGATATTATGGATTTCTTCTGCTGATTTTGAAAAATCAAGACTGCTCATATTTTTTGTAATCATAGGTGAGTATGATGAAAGAGAATCATCTTGCTTTACAGGCTGGAGAGTGTTATTTTTAACAGCATTCAAAGTTTCTTGAAGAACTTCACCACCCATTACAGCAAGTCTTTCAAAAAGTTCCGCAGATGTTTCATTAACTCCAATTTTTGTTTCCTTTTTTATAAGCATATCACCTGTATCCAGACCTTCACCCATTTGCATAGATGTTACTCCGGTTTTTTCCTCACCATTCAGAACACACCATTGAATAGGTGCAGCTCCTCGATATGCAGGGAGAAGCGAAGCATGTATATTTATACAGCCGTATTTTGGTAAATCAAGAATTTCTTTTGGAAGTATCTGACCATATGCTGTAACAACAATCAAATCCGGATTTATTTCTCTTAATAATTTAAGTGAATTCTCTGCATCTTCGCCTTTTCTGAGAGAAACAGGCTGATAAACCGGAATATCATATTTTAAAGCTGATTCTTTTACAGGTGTAGGAATCATCTTAAACCCACGTCCCTTAGGTTTATCAGGCTGAGTAAATACAGCTTTTACGTTTTCAGTTTTTACAAGAGTTTCAAGACAAGGCACTGAAAAATCTGGAGTACCCATAAATACTACATTAAGCTTTTCCATATGATTAATTATTACTCCTCTTCCGGATTTATAAATTCCTCTACAATTTCAGTAAAAATATGACCGTCCAGATGGTCATTTTCATGACAGGTACACTGTGCACCAAGGTCAGTGAATTTTTTTTCATACCAATTGCCGTTTCTGTCCTGAGCTTTAAGTATACATTTTGCAGGACGTGTAACATATCCCCATTGATTAGGACAAGACAAACAGCCTTCAAGAACTCTTTGTTTTCCCTTTGGTTTGAGTACCTGTGGATTTATAGCTTCAACTTTTTCATCATCAAGATGCATTATAAAAATTCTTCTTCTTATACCTACCTGGGGTGCAGCAAGACCTACTCCCTGTGCTTTTTCAAGGGTTTCATGCATATCATCAAGAAGCTGTGCAAGTTTTGCATCAAACTTTTCAACGGGCTTGCATACAGCCTGAAGAGTTTCATCCTGATAAGTCAAAATTTTTCTTATAGCCATTTTTTAACCTCCATCAATTATAAAATTAAACTCCCATATCACCATTCATATCTGCATAAACAGAAATTTTTGAAAGCTCTTTGAGTTTTGCTGACTGTTTTATAACATCAGCTACAAAATCTCTGATTTCTTTGGTATTTTTACATTTTAATATAATTCTATGCCTGAATTTTCCATTTATTCTGAGATGAGAACATTTAAAAGGGCCTGTAACTATTACAGGAGTTTTATAAGTCCAGTTTTTGAGTTTCTCACCTATTATGTTTATTATACATCTTCCGGCATCTTCAACTTTTTTTTCATCATGTCCTGAAATGCCTATAATGCATAAATCACAGACAGGAGGATATAACATATTTTTTCTATTTTGTATTTCCTCATTATAAAAACCAAGATAATCCTGATTAGATGCAAGATTTATTAAATAATGGTCAGGCATAAAGGTCTGAATATATGCCCTTGATTTTTTTTCAGCACGTCCGCCTCTTCCTACAGCCTGAGTTATAAGTGAAAATGTCCTTTCATAACTTCTGAAATCTCCGCTGTAAAGGGAATTATCAACAGATAATACCCCGACAAGAGTTACGTTTGGAAAATCAAGACCTTTTCCTATCATCTGAGTTCCAAGCATTATATCATATTTACCGTCAGCAAAATCTTTAAAATTTTTTTCATATGAATGTCTTGAAAATGTAGTATCAGCATCCATTCTGAGTATTTTTGCATCGGGGAAAAACATATTAAGCTCTTCCTCCAAACGTTGTGTTCCTGAACCCATCATTCTGAATCGCTTTGAACCGCACTTGTCACAGACTTCCGGCATATCCGCCACATGTCCGCAATAATGACACATAAGCTTGTTATTTACTTTATGATAGGTCATAGGAACAGTACAGTTAGGACAATAAACAGGCTGAAAACATTCAACACAGCTCATAACAGAATGATAACCGCGTCTGTTAAGAAGCAATATAGTCTGTTCATTGTTTTGAATATTTTTTCTTATTTCAGCCGAAAGAATATGACTGAATCCCGTACGGTTGCCATTCTGACGTTCTTCATTCATATCAACTATTTTTACTTCTGGCAATGCAGAATTATTATATCTGTTTTTAAGTTCAACAAGATTATATATTCCACGTTCTGCTCTGTAATAACTTTCAACAGAAGGAGTAGCAGATGCCAGAAGAAGTACTGCATTATGATATTTGCATCTCTGTATAGCTATATCAACTGTATTATATCTGGGACTTCTGTCAGATTTATAAGAACGTTCGCCCTCTTCGTCCATTATTATAAGACCAATATTATCAACAGGAGCAAATACTGCACTTCTTGTACCTATTACAATATCGGCAAGACCCTTTTTAATTCTTTTATGTTCATCATAACGCTGTCCAGCAGTAAGTCCGCTGTGAAGTACAGCAATCTTTTCTCCGAAAAGACTTCTGAATCTCTGAAGAATCTGCGGAGTAAGAGATATTTCCGGTATCAGCAGAATAGCTTTTCTACCTATTGAGACAGTTTCATAGATTAATTTTTCAAAAATTAAAGTTTTTCCGCTTCCTGTAACTCCACAAAGTAAGAAACAGGATGCTTTATTATTCAAGATATTTTCTTTTACTTTTTCAAAAACACCATTTTGTTCAGGAGAAAGTATAATATCGCTTATTCGTCTTTTTTCGACATCATCAATGTATATTTCCCTGTAAACTTCATTTTCAAAGCTTTCCGCAATGCCGTTTTCGCACATTCTTCTTATAACGGAAACTGTTACACCACATAGATATGCGGTTTCTTTTTCAGAAAGATTTCCATACTCATAAAGAAAATCCGCAACATTTTTTTGCTTTGGAGTAATCTTGAATTTTTCAGGACTATTTATATAATCCTCTGATAGTTTTATCATCTTTATTGTACTGTCATTAATGGAATTTTTCAGAATATCTCCGGACATAACTACATTATAAGCCGGTGGTATCATCGTTTTTACAGCATCATAATATGAACAAAAAGTATTTTCATTAAGATAAAATACAAGTTCTATAAGCTCTTTTGATATAATAGGTTCATCATCAATCTGTACATCAATACACTTTAAAGCTGAAATATCACCATTTATTAAACGCAATACAACAGCAATTCTTTTTTTATTACCTCTGCCGAAAGGTACAAGAACACGACAACCTTCTTTAATTTTTCCCGACATTTCATCAGGTACAGCGTAGCTGAAAAGCATATCGAAATGATATGCAGTTCCGCTAACAGCCGTTTCAGCAATAAGACTCATTTATTTATCTCTTGTTATCTTTTTGGTGCTTCTATAATTCTATACTTACCACCAGCAAATTCTTCAACAGCAGTTTTTACTGGTTTTTCCTCAAGGGTTTTGTCATTTTTGTCAGAAGCAATCTCGTCTGCAATTTCTCTCGCTCTCTTGGCAACAGCAATCACGAGTGAATAACAGCTTTCATTTTTTGAAATAATCTGGTTAACAGAAGGTCTAAGCATTTTTTATCACCTCATCTAAAATTTCTTTGGCATAATCAGCTTTAAGCTTTTCAGCCTTTATAACAGCTTTGAAATCAGCAATAGCATCTTCCAAAGCATTGTTAACAACAATATAATTATACTTATCAGCCGAATTCATTTCTTCAATAGCCTTTGCAAGTCTCTGATTTATCACATCATCAGATTCTGTACCTCTCTTACGTAAACGTCTTTCGAGTTCTTTCACAGAAGGAGGAAGAACAAATATACTGATTGCATCAGGGCATTTTTTCATAACATTCAAAGCACCCTGTACTTCTATTTCAAGTATTACATCTCTTCCATTTTCACGCATTTCTTCAATTATATCATTACGTGTTCCATAATAGTTATTGCAGTATTCTGCATATTCAAGCATACGATTTTCGGAGATAAGCTTTTCAAAATCGTCGTTAGAAACAAAACAGTAATTAACACCATCAATTTCGCCCTCTCTTGGTTTTCTGGTAGTCAATGAAACTGAATAATAATAATTTTTATCCTTCAGAACTTCCTCAAGTATTGTACCTTTTCCACATCCTGAAGGAGCTGACACAACAATAAGTAAACCTTTATTCATTTCTTTCTTCTCCATTCTCATTTATTCTTGAAGCAACGGTTTCAGTAACAAGTGCTGAAAGTATAACATGACCGCTGTCCATAATAATTACTGCTCTTGTTTTTCTACCATATGTGGCATCTATCACACTTCCAGAATCTCTTGCCTCTTGTACCAACCTTTTTATTGGTGCAGATTCAGGATTTACGACAGAAATAATTCTTTCAGACGATACCATATTTCCAAATCCAATATTTATAAGCATTTCAACACCCTGTTCAAAATTATTCTATATTCTGAATTTGTTCTCTTATCTTTTCAATTTCAGATTTTAAATCAACTACTATTCTGGTAATATCAATACTCTGAGATTTTGAACCTATTGTATTAACTTCACGGTTCATTTCCTGAATAATAAAATCAGTTTTCTTTCCGACAATATCTTCAGAATCAAGTAAAGAGATAATCTGATTGATATGGCTTTTAAGTCGTACTGTCTCTTCATTTACAGCAACCTTATCACAGAATAAAGCTGTTTCAGTAATTATTCTTTGCTCATTAATATCAGAAGATTCAAGGACTTCAAGAAGCTTATTATAAAGTCTTTCACGATACATTTTCACAGATTCAGGTTCAAGAGTTTCAATTATATTCACCATATCCAAAATATGATTCAGTCTTTGAATAATATCATTTTTAAGACTTTCTCCCTCGGTTTCACGCATATATATAAATTTTTCAAGAGACTTTTCTGTAACTGTTTTTACAGCATTCCAAATTTTTTCTTCATCATCTTGTTTTTTTACTACAGTAAAGATCTCAGGAATTCTCATAATATTAGAGAGGGATAAATCATTCTCAGGATAAAACCTGCCGATTTTTTCAGTATCTATACCATTAACAGATACTTCTGAAAGAGCATTTATATATTCAGAAAGAATCTGTTTATTAAGCTGAACGGAATAATCAGAATTTTCAATATTATTTATCATAACCGAAACTTCTATTTTACCTCTGCTAATATTTTTATGTAAAAGTGTTTTAATTTTTTCTTCAAGATATCCATAAGCTCTAGGGATTCTTGAATTAAATTCATAATATCTGTGATTTACCGAACGTATTTCAACAGATATTTCACGTCCGTCAATAATATCCTGAGATTTTCCGTATCCTGTCATACTTCTAATCATAAAGCTACTACCTCATTTCAAAATATACAATATTATTATATCGCTTTATAACAT
>CAMWNQ010000044.1 GCA_947175655.1 uncultured Clostridia bacterium
ATAATAAGCAGTATGGTTATATATGCATATAAATCAAAAATTTAATATCGCAAACGGTGCTTTAGGTTATATATTTTATTCAATATAATGCTAAAGGTAAAAGGGAATCAGGTGAAAATCCTGAGCGAACTCGTCACTGTATTTGAGGAGTGCAGAACTTTTAATATATGTCACTGAGATTTTATCGGGAAGGCTTAGTTCTGTATGATGATTCATAAGTCAGGAAACCTGCCGTTTTGTAAGGTACAGGAATTTTAAAATTTAAGTATTTCAGAAATTCCAAATCACGAGGTATTGATTGTACATATACTAAGCACTGCTTTTTGTATTTTAAAATCTATAAAGACAGGAGCTGTATTTCTTGTACTTTCTTTTCGGGATTATCTTAATTCATAATGAAAAGAAGGTATTTTTTATTGTCAATATTTCTGATTGGGAAATGAAAACCAGTCGGAGGAAAAATTTATGAAAAAGATAAATTCAATGATTATCGCATCAATGTTTATTCCATCAGTTCTGACAGCATGCGGAGATAATTCTTCATCAGATACTGAAAGCAAAATCAATAATATTAATTCAGAAAGTTCAATATCAGATTCTTCATCTGAGTCAAATATCAATTATGACAGCGATGGTGAAAGCAAAAATGAAGATGATGAAGAAAATTATAATACGGGAGATGCATCTTTGGATAACGCAAGAAATCAGAACCGAATAGGTGAAAATGAACTTTTAGTTATCAGTTTTGGTACAAGTTTTAACGACAGCCGTAGACTTACAATCGGAGCAATTGAAGATGAGCTTGAAGAATCATTTCCGAATTATTCTGTAAGAAGAGGATTTACAGCTAATATAGTTATTGACCATATTAAAAGACGTGATGGCATATCAATTGATGATATTGAAGAATCCCTGAAAAGAGCTGTTGATAATGGTGTAAAAAATCTCGTTGTACAGCCAACGCATCTTATGAATGGTATTGAATATGATGAGCTTACAAGTAAGATAGCAAATTATTCAGATGCTTTTGAAAAAGTAGCAATAGGTGAACCCCTTTTAACAAGTGAAGATGACTTTAAGAAAGTGGAAGAAGCTATAGTTGACTGGACAAGTGAATATGATGATGGCAAAACAGCGATATGCTTTATGGGACACGGTACAGAAGCGGATTCAAATAAAGTATATAAGGAATTGCAGGATATGCTTACAGCTGACGGACATAAAAATTATTTCATAGGAACTGTTGAGGCTGAACCTTCTTTGGATGATGTACTTTCAGCGGTAAAATCCGGAAGTTATGAAAGAGTAGTTCTTGAACCACTTATGGTAGTTTCCGGTGACCACGCAAATAATGATATGGCAGGCGATGAAGAGGATTCATGGAAATCAGTTTTTGAAAAAGAGGGATTCAAGGTTGAATGCCTTTTAAGAGGACTTGGTGAAAATGAATCAATAAGAGAAATCTACACTGAACACGCCAAGAAAGCTATCGATTCCATTTCTTAATATTAAGACATTGCGATTCCAGATTTATTCTTGATTTGTGTTATTTGCAGACAATCACAATTTATAATGATTTTATAACTTTATGCAGAGAACTGGAATCATTTGAAACGGCAGAAAATTAAAAGACGGCTTTTGCCGTCTTTTTTGAAAGGAAAAATAATTATGAAAAATAAAAAAAGAAAATTAATATTTTTATCAGCTTTACTGATGGTCAGTATGATTTTCTCAGGTTGTTCAGAAAAAACAGAAATTTCAAACAATTCAGTTGATGTAAATAATTCAAGTGTTACTGATGAAACAAGCAAAGAACACGCTACTGCACCAATACAGGAAATCATAATTGAAAGCGAACCTGTTTTTGCAAATGATTTGAAAGATGGTATATATAATATTACTGTTGATTCAAGTTCATCAATGTTTAAGATTGATAATTGTCAGCTTACTGTTTCAGATGGCAAAATGACAGCAATTATGACTATGAGTGGTAAAGGTTATCTTTATTTATTTATGGGAAAAGGCGAAGATGCAACAGATGAAAGCAAGTATATAAATTATGAAGAGTCCGAAGATGGTACTCATAAATTCACTGTACCTGTTGAATCTCTGAATTCTCCTGTTGAATGTTCCGCTTACAGCAAAAAGAAAGAAGAATGGTATGACCGCACTATAGTATTTCGTTCTGATAATATTCCTGATGAATCATTTAAAAACATCACTATCAATACAGCTGAAAGTCTTGAACTTGAAGACGGAGAGTATAAAATAGATGTGAGTCTTTCAGGGGGTTCAGGAAAAGCAAAAATTGAATCACCGGCTAATCTCAAAGTCAAAAACGGTGTTGCATATGCTGAAATAATATGGGGAAGTTCAAGCTATGACTATATGTTAGTTGATGAACAGAAAATAGAACCTGAAAATACTGAAGGAAATTCAGTATTTATAATTCCGGTAAAGGCTTTTGATAAAAAAATACAGGTTTCAGCAGATACAACAGCAATGAGTACTCCTCACGAGATTGAATATGAACTGTTTTTTGATTCAGGAACTATAACACAATGATGAAATTTAGATATATTTTATTTACAGTTGTATTCTTTACTTTTTGTTGCTTGACATCTTGTGAATCTTATGAAAGCAGAGAAAAAGTCGAACAGAGTATTATAGATATAAATAAAAAAACAGGAAGTATGGAACTTCAATATGCTACACAGTTCAGTGTTGATTATTATGAAGATAATATATCAGTGATAAGTATAAATGATGGTGAAAAATATATGCTTATTCCTGAAAATACCGAAGTTCCTGAAAATATTGAAGAAGATATTAAAATAATAAAAAAACCTGTAAAAAATATTTATATGCAGGCATCATCAGCAGTAGATTTAGTAAATGAAATAGGTTCACTTGACAGTATACGTGCAGTATCAACAGCAAAAAAAGACTGGTATCTTGAAGACGTAAAAAATGCACTTGATGAAGAAAAGATAATATATGTCGGGAAATACTCTTCACCGGATTATGAAACAATAATATCAGAGCAGTGCAGTTTGGCTATTGAATCTACTATGATATATCATAGTCCAGAAGTAAAGGAACAACTGGAAAATCAAGGCATAACGGTAATGGTTGAACGTTCAAGCTATGAGGAACACCCTCTGGGACGAATGGAATGGATAAAGCTTTATGGACTTTTACTTGATAAGGAAGATGAAGCAAATAACTTTTTCAATGAAAAATTAGAGATGCTTAACAATATAACATCAGATAAAAAGACTGAAAAAACAGCAGTTTTCTTTTATATCACTTCAAATGGATATGTAAATGTAAGAAAATCCGGAGATTATATTTCAAAAATGATAGAACTTGCAGGCGGAGACTATATATTAAAACCTGAAGATTTAAATGTTGAAGAAAATGCACTTTCAACAATGAATATGCAGTTTGAATCATTTTATGCACTTGCAAAGGATGCTGATTATATTATATATAACAGTACGATTGATGGAGGTCTTTTAACTCTTGATGAATTGATTGCAAAAAACAGTCTGCTTGCAGATTTCAGGGCAGTTAAAAACAATAATGTATGGTGCAGTGATAAAAATATGTTTCAGCAAACTACAGGGACAGCAGATGTAATTTATGATTTACATAAAATATTTAAAGATGATGCAGAAAATCAGGATTTGAATTTTTTATATAAATTGGATTAAAAGACAATATAATAATATTTTAAGGAGTTTTTTATGAAAAAAAGACATATGATATGTTTTTCTGTTCTCATTATGCTTCTTATCTTTCTTATGGGATTAAATATAAGTCTTGGGAGCGTTAAAATTCCTGTCAGTGAAATTTTTGATATAATAACAGGAAAGAGTAATAATATTTCTTTTGTAAATATAGTAAAGGAAATACGTTTTCCCCGAATAATGGCATCTATAATACTCGGAGGTGCATTATCAGTATCGGGATTTCTTTTGCAGACATTTTTTGCAAATCCTATAGCAGGCCCTTTTGTATTGGGTATATCATCAGGTGCAAAGCTTACAGTAGCACTTGCGATGATATTTTTTCTTCAAAGAGGTATGATTTTGAATTCTGCTTCAATGATAGCAGTTTCCTTTATTGGCTCAATGATTTCTATGGGATTTATTCTTCTTATATCCGGAAGAGTAAAAAAAAGTTCGATGCTTGTAGTAAGTGGAATAATGATTGGATATATATGCTCATCTGTTACTGATTTTATTGTTACTTTTGCTGATGATTCAAATATAGTCAGTCTGCATAACTGGTCTATGGGCAGTTTTTCCGGAATAGACAATAAAGATGTAAAAGTGATGTCAATAGTAATACTTACTGCTGTTGTATTTACTTTTGTCATTTCAAAACAGATAGGAGCTTATCAGCTTGGAGAAGTGTATGCGCAGAATCTCGGAGTAAATATAAAGTTATTCAGACTGATGCTTATAATACTTTCAAGTATACTTTCTGCAAGCGTTACAGCTTTTGCAGGACCTGTTTCATTTGTAGGAATAGCAGTACCACATCTGATAAAAAATTTTTTCGGAACTTCAAAGCCTGCTATTGTTATACCAGCATCATTTTTCGGAGGAGCATCATTCTGTCTTTTATGTGACCTAATTGCAAGAATGATATTTGCACCTACAGAATTAAGTATAAGTTCTGTAACAGCTGTACTTGGAGCACCTGTTGTAATATTTATAATGCTGAAAAACAGCAAATCAAAACAGAGGTAAAATTTATGAAAGATAGTATTTTATATACTGACAGGCTTTCAGTAGGATATGATAAAAAAATACTGATAGAAGATATAAATATAAAAATAAGTGCCGGAAAAATTTTTACACTTATAGGTGCTAACGGAGCAGGAAAATCAACCATCTTAAAAAGCATTTCCAAACAGCTTGAATTAATATCCGGAACAGTTTATATAAATACAAAAAATATTAATCTGATAAAAAACAGAGAATTTTCAAAATCTGTATCAATAATGATGACAGAACGTATAAATCCGGAATTAATGACTTGCAGGGATATTATAGAATACGGCAGATATCCATACACAGGGCAGTTCGGAACTCTTTCAGAATATGATAAAAATAAAGTTGATGAGGCTATAAGACTTGTAAATGCAGAAGAAATAGCTGAAAAGAATTTTAATTTCATAAGTGACGGTCAAAAACAGAGAGTTATGCTTGCAAAAGCGATATGTCAAGAACCTGATATTCTTATTCTTGATGAACCCACTTCTTTTTTAGATATATATCATAAACTTGAGCTTTTTGATATACTTAAAAAACTTGTATATCAAAAAAATATAGCAGTTATTATGTCACTTCACGAGATTGATTTTGCACAGAAAATTTCTGATTATATTATCTGTATAAATGGCGATAAAATAGACCGCATAGGAACACCGGAAGAAATATTTTCTGGTGAATATATAAGCAGACTTTATAATATTCCGTCCGGCATTTATAATGAATATTATGGTACGCCTGAACTTAAAGCAGTGACTGGAAATCCTGAAGTATTTGTAATTTCGGGACAGGGCAGGGGAATAAATACATATCGTAGACTGCAAAGACTTAACATTCCGTTTTCAGCTGGTATAATTCACGAAAATGATATAGAATATCCGGTTGCAAAAGCATTGGCATCAGAATTAGTATCAGAGAAGGCATTTGAACCTATAGGTGAAGATGCCTTTAAAAAAGCTCTTGATATGATTGATTCGTGTAAAAAAGTAATATGCTGTCTTGAGAGTTTCGGCACTATGAATAATTATAACAGAAATCTTTTTGAGTACTCTAAGGAAAAAAGATATTTAAATATTTTGTAATCCCTTGACATTTATATCAAAATTACTTATAATTAATTATGATAATATGTGATAATTGCTTATATCGTTTAAATTTCAACACAAAAATAATAAGGATTCTCACTCCTCTTTAGGTGGTGAGGGCAATTGTCAAGTAAAATTAACAGTAGTGACGGGCGGAATGAAATGGTATCCCTCACTGACACGAAGCAATACATAATGCAGATTATTGTCACATTCCTGAAAATGCCAGTATGGATTGAAACAAGGAGAAAAAATATGAAAAAATTTAATTATTTTATGTCTGCCGTTATTCTTTCGGCATATGTTATTATGCCGTCAGCTACAACATATATTGTATACGGTGAAACCGGAACATTATCTGAAAATTTAGTTGATTCTGGAATAAATTATACTGAATCTACAGAAACAATAAACAATCCGTCAGCAGGTTATACAAGTACACTTTGGTATACATGCAAACCAAACAATACACCGGTTCAGAATCCTACAGGCAATCTTGTGCTTATGTTTGTTGATATAGGAGCATTTTCAAGTGGAGTAAATGGCATTACTGATGATGCCGGAAATTATACAGAGGGAACAGACTATGACCTTGATGAAACATTTTTTACAAATTTCAGAAAAACTCTTGAAAATTGCCGTAAAAATGGCTGCACTGTTGCATTAAGATTCAGATATGATGCAAAAGGAAAGCTTAATCCTGAACCTTCTACATATGATAAAATGGTAAGTCACATTGAACAGATACGTGCAGACGGTTTTCTTGAAGACTATAAGGATATAATAGCTTTTGTTGAATCCGGATTTGTAGGTTCGTGGGGCGAACATTGGGGCGGTAAATACTGTTCATTTGAAGACAAAGCCAGACTTCTTGATATTATGCTTGATGTAGTGCCCAAGGAAATACCAGTAACAGTAAGAACTCCAAAAACTTTTACAACTTGGGCAGGAATAGAACAGAGTGAGCTTAAAGACTATGTTTCAGAAGAAGGCAGTGATGCTTCAAGGGTAGGTCTTTATGATGACGGATATATGGGTTCTGATTCTGATTTAGGAACATATGTCAACAGAGAAGGCGATACAACATGGCTCGGCAGACAGACAGTAAATACGTATTTTGGCGGAGAATTTTCGGGAAATATTGATTTTGCAAAGAAATATGATACATATCTTCCTGAAAATGCAATACCTGAAATGTATAAAACTCATCTCAGCTATATAAATTCAAATATATTCAAACTATATCAGGATTATATTTTCAGTGAAGCATATGACGTTGAGAATGTTGACAATACAGCATATTATGGAGAAACAGTATTCAAATTTATGCGTGACCATATAGGATACAGATTTGTTGTAAGGGATTCTGATTTGAGTTCTGATGTGGAACAGGGAGGAATTTTAAAACTCAAAACAAGTATTGAAAATACAGGATTTGCCAATCCGATTATGAAGCAGAAAGCAGAAATCATTCTTGAAAAGGACGGAAATTATATAAAAACTCCTGTTGATTTAAATACAAAAAAATGGTATTCTTGTACTACCAATTCGCCTGAACTTGACATTAAACTTCCAGGAGGAATTGAAACTGGAAAATGGAATGTTTATCTGAAATTGTCAACAGGTAATAATGAAATTGATGAAATGCATCTGCGTTCAGTAAAGTTTGCAAATGAAAATATATGGAATCAGTCACTCGGAGCTAATTATATGGGAAGTTTTTCAGTAACTGAATCCAAAGATTCTTCCAAACTTTCAGACAGTTCTTTCTATCAGGCTAATTCTGAAAATGCAGAGTATTCCAATGGTGATGTATACACTATAAATGGTATTACAATTGCTGATGGTTATTTAACAAGTGATTTTGAATATACAGAAGATATGAAATGCAATGAAACAAACGGAAACAGTCTTTATGTAACAAACGATGGCAATTATCTTTATGTTTTAGCTAAAATTTATCAGAATGCAAAATCGCCAGTATATAATATATCAATACAGCATAAAGATGGTGAGCGTTACTGGCTTTACTATCAGAATAATGGATTTACATACTTCAATCACGGAACTCCGGAAGGCTGTATACAAAAGCACAGTGAAAACGTAGTAGAATTTAAAATACCATTCGGTGAAGTAATGGGACTTGGTGCTGGTACAGAACTTTCAAATATTCGTATATTTGTTCAAGATGAAGCTGATTCATGGAAAAACTTAGGGGAAGTAAATTCAGGTGAATATACAATAAAAGAAAATTTTAATATATATTCAGCAAAGAAGACTGTAAATGCAGTTGAAAATACTGAACTTAAACTTCATGTAGATACAACAGCATCAGATTTATCATATCAGTGGCTTTTCAATGGAAATGAAATTAAAGGTGAAAATAATTCTGAGCTTATTATTAAGAATGTATCATATAACAATAAGGGTATATATTCAGTAAAAATAACATCAGCTTCCGGAGCAGAAAAAATTCAGGATATATGTGAAATAGCAAGCGTTATACCTGAGAGTGTAAAAGGCGATATAAATTCAGACGGGAAAGTTAATATATCTGATGCTGTTATTCTTCAGAAATATCTTCTTTGCACTGCTGATTTATCGGAAAGTCAGTATAAAACTGCTGATATGGACGACAGCGGTTATGTAAATGCCTTTGATTTATGTATTTTAAGAGGAAAGATTTCCTAAAGTTTATTAAAAAGACAACCCCAAAAAATTATAAAAAATTTCTAAAATTTTTCGTCTTTTTTGCCCTTTAAAATCACTATATTATAGAATTAATTTTTAAGGGGTTGTTTTATATGAAAAAAGTAATTTCATTTTTATTATCATTTGCTGTATTAATTTCATCTTGTTCATGCGGTCAGAATAATAATTCAAGTAATTCTGATTCTTCAAATATTGAAAACGTGATGCAGATTACTCAGACAATCTACAAAGAAGAAGTATTAGTTACTCCTGATGATTGTCAAATGGTTCAGAAAATTTATTATATCCCTGAATCAGAAAAATATTATATTATTTTCAGAAGTACTCAGGGAGAAATAAAAATTTCTGTATTGAATTCAAACTTTGAAACTGAAAACAATATCAGTCTTGGAAAACCTGAACAGAATTCACAAAGTTATTATTATGCAAATCCTGACGGAACAATAACAGAATTTTTATATACTATTGACTATGATTATCCTGAAAATGGTCAATATGATGAAGAAGACTTTCTACAGAATGCCAAAATCTCTTTCAAGATGAAGAAATATGATGTTGCTGGAAATATTATTTTTGAAAAGGATATGCCGGATATGAATCAGTGTTATAATATAAATGTATCCCGTTTTTCTGGAGTTGTTTCTGACGGAGACGGATATATTTTAAATATCCATACTGGTCTTGTAAAGATAGATTTTGACGGTAATGTCCTTAATTCCACTTATGATGATAAACATGATTTTTTAGGTATTGACAGTAACGGAAAAATTCTCTGTGCCAGTATTGATTCAATTTCATATCTTGATGAGAATAAACTTGCACCATATTCCCAAAGCATACCAACGGACAAGTATCTTTATATAAACAATAATCCGGAAGCCGGAAGAAACGGTTATAAAATATATCTCCAGATGAATGAGGGATATTTTGGGCTGACTGATGATAATAAATTTGTAAAGATACTTGATTACAATACGTCAAATATAGTAAGTTCAGAAGTAATTGATGTTGTAGCCGGTTCAAAAGGTAAATTCCTGATGTATAGCATTAGCAATGATGGTTCTGAATATATTTCAAAGCTTACTGTCAGACCTGATGATTATGTCGAAAATAAAAAAACAGTAGTTCTTGGTATTGAAGATTCGTCAAATGACGCTATAAATCAGATTATATCAAGATTTAACAAGCAGAGTGATGATTATAAAATAGAATGCAAATCTTATGGCGGTGATTATGATAAATTCAATAAAGACCTGATTTCTGGTGAATCACCTGATTTATTTATGTACAGACAAACTTCAAGTATGTATCGTTATGCTAATAATGGAGTTTTTGACGATATGTATGAATATATAGAAAATTACAATTCAGAAAACGGATTTAAAAAAGATGATATTCTGGATAATGTTATAGATGCTCTTGAATATAAAGGCGGTCTTTATGGAATTTGCTCAAGTTTCAAAATTGACAGCTTATTTGCAAACAGTGATGTAATAGGAAAAGAATATACTAACTGGAGCTACCAGGATATGTATGATATTACAGAAAATATGCCAAATAATATGGTATTATCAAATTCAATAGCTTTTAATACAAGACTTGATGTATTTAATTTTCTGGGAGCGTATTATTCTACAAACTGGATTGACTATGTAAATGCAAAATGTGATTTTACATCCGAAAAATTTCTAAAATTTCTTGAATTCTGCCATGATGTTCAGTTACAGCCAGAACTTGACTATGCATCAATGACATCAGAAGAGGTTCAAATGGTAAACCAGCAAAATTACAATATGTTAAAAAATAAAGAAGCGTTATTTGGTTTTGATTACATGAATAGTATTAAGGATGTTTATTCACGTATTGAGCAAAATTTTTTACCAGATAATAATGTGACTTTATTAGGATTACCAAGTGATAATAATTCCGGATATATTTCACCTAGTGGAAATATGTATTCTATCATAAATAACGGGGACTGTAAAGAAGGAGCTTGGGCATTTATAAATTATATTATGAGTGAACCATATCAGGACAAAGTAGCCGGTGACTGGGGACTTTTGGTTACACGCAAGGATTCTTTTGAAAAAGGTATAAAAAGATGTATAAGTCTTCCGGAGTTTGATGGATATATACACAGATACAGTATTTGTGATGCAAGCAATGAATTTGTTGAATATTTTTTTGATTATGTGGGTCAATGTAATAATCTGGTTTATCAGAATGGATATATAACGTATATAATGGATGAAGAATTTAATGAATTTATAAATAATAATATATCAGCAGAAGAATGTGCTGAAAGAATCCAAAGCAGAGTATCAATTTATTTAAGTGAACAATATTGAAATGATTGTAAATTCATTTTGAAAGGAGGTTTTATATATGAAAAAACTTATAGGATATCAGAAAGGTATTAATTTAGGCGGCTGGCTTTCACAGGGCATTTATACTGATGAACATATTGAAAGCTTTATTACTGAAAAGGACATTGAAAAAATTGCATCTTGGGGAGCTGACCATGTAAGACTTCCTATAGATTTTGAAGTAGTTGAAAATGACAATGGAACTGTTAACGAAAAAGGATATAAATATATTGATAATTGTATTGAATGGTGCAGAAAAAATAAACTAAATATAGTTCTTGATGTACATAAGACATATGGATATATTTTTGATGACCCCAGATATTCAGCAGATTTTTTTAATAACAATGAATTACAGAAAAGGTTTATAGCTCTATGGGATAAGCTTGCAGAAAGATATGCAAAGGATTCAGATATTATCATGTTTGAAATGCTCAATGAGATAACAGGTAGAGATATAATAGAAAAGTGGAATGAACTTGCCGAAATCTGTGTTAAGACTATAAGAAAATATGCTCCGGAAGTAAAAATCCTTTATGGTGGAACTGACAATAATGCTGTAACTGCTGTTAAACTGCTCTCAGCACCTTTTGATAAAAACATAGTTTATAATTTCCATTGCTATGAACCTTTAATATTTACTCATCAGAATGCTTATTGGGTTGATGGTATGCCGAATAATTTTCATATAGAATATCCATGTAGTCTTAATGAATATCTTGAAAAATCAAAAGATATTCCTGATGCTATGAAAGGTGTTTTCTCAGATGAAAACACAGATTTATCTTTAACAGGTTCAGAATTCTTTGAATCCATTTTCAAGGAAGCAATTGAAATTGCTGAAAAATATGATGTATGTCTATACTGTGGAGAATATGGAGTCATAAATCAGGCTTATGGTGATGATATGGTAAGATGGTTAACTGATATAAATAAGGCTTTTGATAAATTCGGTATAGGTAGAGCTATATGGACTTATAAACAGAAAGATTTTGGAATTTCAGATGAAGAGCGAATCAGTCATCTTGATGAGATTTTAAATAGTGTTTTCTAAAAAAGTAAAATATCCTGATTATGATAATATATCAGACTAATATAATAAATGCAATAAAATATATATCAAGGAGTTGTTTGTTATGCCGGATAAAAAAGATAAATTGATTTATTTAAGCCGTCAGTTTTCTAATATGTTTGGCATTCCGGTCAGGATTTATGAAGATAATGAAAAAATATATTTTTACTCCAATGTTAATATAGATTCTGACC
>CAMWNQ010000045.1 GCA_947175655.1 uncultured Clostridia bacterium
TTATTATATCACATTCTTTTCTGTTTGTCAAGTACTTCTTTCGATTTCTTTCAAAATCTTTCGACTTTTTCAATCCTTCCAAAGATTGTTTCCGCCCTCACCGGACGACTTATTTAGTATATCACATTTCTTTTGATTTGTCAAGTACTTTTTTGAATTTTTTTAAAATACTTTTTTTCAAAAGAGGATATTACTATTATATCACTAAAACTAAAAAAATGTCAATAAAAATATCTCACAATTTTTTATATTCATTTATGTACATTATATCCAAAAAAAGATAAAAATAAATATTTTATCAGTTTTATCCTTTATAATTATATAAATACAGCTCCGACAGCAATAAGTAAAACAACCAAAGAAAATATAAATCTATAATCAAATGAAAAAATTACTGTCATTAATTACTATTTCTTCAGGGCAATTAGCATTATAAAAAATTCTTACAGTTTGATTTTTATAATATTTGGTATCAAAATATTCTTTTACCCTTATAATATATTCTTTATCATTATAATTATATTTCAATGTAATATAATAATGCTGTATACTGATATTATTTTCTTCATAATTATGTTTACAATTAATTGCTATTATTTCTGTAAAAGCTTCAGAACCATTTTGATTCAAATATTTATATCGAAAAAATATTTCTGCCATTCTTATATGAAAAATTGCAGGAATAATCAAAATAATGAGTTTTAAAATCATAAAAATCACCTAAATAAAAAGACAGGGAATTCAAAAACACAATTCCCTGTCAGATATTTTATTAGTCAGCCATTAATTTAACCATAACAGCTTTTTGTGCGTGAAGACGATTTTCAGCTTCTTCAAAAATTTCTGTTGAATGTTCTTCAAACACTTTAGATGTTATTTCTTCCTCACGATGAGCAGGCAGACAATGCATAACCATAGCATCAGGTTTAGCAAGAGCCATAATATCATCATTAATCTGATAACCAGCAAAAGCCTTTCTTCTTTTTTCAGCTTCGCCCTCCTGACCCATTGATGCCCATACATCTGTAATAAGTACATCGGCGTTCTTAGCAGCTTCTGCCGGAGAATCAGTTATAGTAAAGCAGTCATATTTGCTTGCGAATTTCATAACATCATCAGCAGGACGATAGCCTTCTGGACAAGCTACAGCTACTTCCATTCCCACTTTAAGACCGCCGACAATAAGAGAATTGGCCATATTATTTCCGTCGCCGATAAAGCACATTTTCAGACCGTCAAAACTGTTTTTATATTCTCTGATAGTCATAAGGTCAGCAAGAACCTGACAAGGATGTGCATAGTCAGTAAGACCATTAATTATCGGGATATTTCCGAATTCAGCAAGATTTTCAACTTCTTTCTGCTCAAAAGTACGAATCATAATACCGTCAAGATAGCGTGAAAGAACTCTTGCAGTATCCTGAACGGGTTCTCCCCTTCCTATCTGCAAATCATTTGATGAGAGGAAAAGAGGATATCCGCCAAGCTGATACATACCAGTTTCAAAAGATACTCTTGTACGTGTGGAAGCCTTCTGGAAAATCATTCCGAGGGTTTTTCCTTTAAGGATATTTGTATGAGGTATATTATGTTTAAGTTCATATTTAAGTTGGTCTGCAAGATTAAGAATATCTATAATTTCTTCTGTAGATAAATCTGACATTTTTAATAAATGTTTCATCGGTATAGCAATCCTTTCTAAAATAATTTTAATTATTTGCTTTTATTCATATCGCCGAATGCCCTGTCAACTGAAAGAGCAAAAAGAGGTACATAATCATCAAAATAATCATTTTGTATTTCAATTTCATATTGAAGTTCACCATCAGCACCCATAATAACATTAATAGTACCGATTTGCATATCCTCTTTAAAAAGAGTGAAATGCTTTCTGTCAGAACTTTTTAAAGTTGCCTTGATACCCTGTAATTTGCCTGTCTGGAATTCAAATTCTATAGACGGGTCAAGGAAAAGAGAAACACATCTTGCGATAATAAATAATTTTTCATTGAGAACGATTTCAAACTGAGGCTTTTTGCTCTGTTCAACCTGAGTAAACGAATAAAGCTCATAACCACTTGCATCAAGCAATAGAAATTTTTTTCCAAATGATTTTTTCTTGATAGTATAAAGAAGTCTTTCTTTTTTATCCTGAACAATAATTTTACTTCCTTTGGAAACTAAAAATAACTCCATAAAAACTCATTCCTCCAGTATAGTTTTAAAAATTTCTAACCCCTCTTTGATTTCATCATTCTGAATCGTCAGCGGTGGAAGAAGTCTGATTTTTTCTTTAGCCGTCAGCAATAAAAGACCTCTTTCGAGAGCTGATTTAACAACATCACCTGCCTTTTTATCTTTGAGAGTTATGCCAATCATAAGACCCAAACCACTTACAGATTCCACTTCCTCAATTTTAAGAAGTTCAGATTTAAAGAGTTCTGCTTTTTGATTTACTTCATCAAGGAAGCCTTCTGACATAACAGTTTCCAGAACAGCAATACCTCCGGCACAAGCAATAGGATTACCTCCGAAAGTAGAACCGTGTGTGCCAGCTGTAAGTACACCGGAACACTTTTCATCAGCAAGACAAGCACCAACAGGCACACCTCCTGCAAGACCTTTTGCAAGAGTAGTAATATTTGCTTTTTTTCCGAAATGTTCACCAGCGAGTAATTTTCCGGTTCTGCCTATACCAGTCTGAACCTCATCGGCGATTACAAGAATATCATTTTTTTCACAGATTTCAAAAACAGCATCTACAAAATCCTGATTAAGAGCATTAACACCGCCCTCACCCTGAACATATTCAAGCATAACAGCACAGATACTATTATCTGAATTATTTATTGTTGATTCCAAATCATCAATATTATTTGCTTCAACGTTTATAAATCCCTCAACAAACGGGAAAAAGTAATTATGAAAAACTTCCTGACCTGTAGCGGAGAGCGTACAAAGAGTACGACCGTGGAAAGAATTTACAAGAGTAATAATATTATGTCTGCCTTTTCCATATTTGTCAAAGCTGTATTTTCTTGCAAGCTTTATTGCACATTCATTGGCTTCTGCACCACTGTTTCCGAAAAATACCTTTGAATATCCTGTAGCACTGCAAAGCATTTCAGCAAAATCAGCCTGAATCTTAGTATAGTAATAATTTGAAGTATGCTGTAAGCTTTTAACCTGATTGCATACATAGTCTACCCATTTATCATTACAGTAACCGAGTGAATTAGTACCTATACCGCTTCCGAAATCTATGTAATTTTTTCCGTTTTCATCAACGCAGTGTCTATCCTTACCTTTTTCCATAACAAGAGGATAACGGCCATAAGTCTGCATAACATTATTATTAAATTTTTCAATAGTTTCCATTTTTTATTCTCCTTATCCAGAGCGTTTCACGTGAAACGCTTTAATATTGCAAAAACAATAAAGCATCAGCCAAAATAATAAATATTCCAAACAGCACAAGCATCAAAGAAATATTACTTTTACTGTTGTCATTTTCAATATGAAATTTATTAGTATTATTTTTGTCATAGCATATTTTTATTACATCGCCTCTTTTGAACTTAATATAATCCTCATGAATGAAAAAAGGATAAACAGCATTTACTTTTCCATTTTCAGTATTAAATTCTACAACCGGCGAAACAGTATTATAAGGAACTTTTTTCATATAAGAAGTTTTAAAGGCAAAATCAATAACAAGAGCATCTGTATAAATACCATCTTTAATTTTTCCCTTTGGTCTTTTTCCAAGAAAAAATCCAGATATAATCATAATTATTCCTATTAATACAGGTATGAGTGCTATTATAATTGTATTCATCTTAAATTATCTGAACTGTGTTCCGATGCCTTCATTTGAAAGTATTTCAATAAGAATAGAGTGAGGAACTCTGCCATCAATGATAGCAGTCTTTTTAACACCTCTTCTGACAGCCTCAACACAGCAATCAATTTTAGGAATCATACCGCCTGAAATGATGCCCTGTCTTTTCATAAACGGCACTTCACTCACATTTATTGACGGAATTAAAGTTGATGGGTCTTCTTTGTTTCTCAGAAGTCCGGCAATATCAGTCATAAGAATGAGATTTTCAGCACCAAGTTCAGCTGCTATTCTGGCAGCGGCAGTATCAGCATTAACATTATATGTAGCACCGAATTCATCTGTTGCAACAGTAGCAATAACAGGTATATTTCCGTTTTTAAGAGTATCAAGAATAGGCTTTGTATTTACTTTTACAATATCTCCGACAAATCCTAAATCTTCACCGTTTGAGCCTCTTTTTCTTTCAGCCATAATCATCTGACCATCAATACCGCATAATCCGACAGCACTTCCGTGATTGTGTGCAAGAAGCTGAACAAGTTCCTTGTTTACCTTTCCGGCAAGAACCATTTTAACTACATCAACAGTAGCTTCATCAGTATATCTGAGACCATTAATAAACTTGCTCTCAATACCCAATCTGCTAAGCATATCATTAATTTCAGGGCCTCCGCCGTGAACAAGAACAACTTTTATTCCGACAAGTGAAAGAAGGACTATATCACTCATAACAGCGTGTTTGAGTTCATTATTAGTCATAGCATTTCCGCCATATTTTACAACGACAATCTTATTATTATATTTCTGAATATAAGGAAGAGCATCATTAAGCACTTTTGCCCTCACTCCATTATCAATAGTATTCATTTTAAACAACTCCTGTTTATATTATAATTATTATTTACACTGTAAATAATCAATTAAAGCCTGATTGAGAATATTAAAAACTTCCTGAGGATTTTCAACACCATAAAAACCCTTCTGAACCAATCCATTAAGATTATTTCTATTTCTTTCATATCGTTTGCCGGCAATATCAAAACTTACATTTCCGATATTATTTTTACCCTGCAAAAGAGAAACATTAATCACATTACAAAGCATATCAGACATAAAACTTTTACTGTCATATGTCATAACACGCATATTAGTTATAGCATATAAATTTTTATGTCCGCCAAAAGAGCTTTTAATCAGATAAACTCCAATAAGAATAAAAGGAATTCCAAAAAGACCGAAAAGACCTCCTAAAATAAATGCAGAAACTGTCCAGAATACAGCAAATGCAATCCATAAAATGGAAAATAATGCATTATAAGCACTGGCAAATGATTTTATTCCTCCGCCCTTATTGTATTTTCCCTGCCAGAGAATAATTTCATTCGGCATAAGATAATTATCAAAAATATTATCCTGATAATTGTTATCTGTGATATTTTTCAAATCATCATACATAAATATTCTCCCATCGTTTCACGTGAAACGCTTTTCATCAGCTTCTGTAATCACCATTTATCTTTACATAATCATAAGTGAGGTCACAGCCCCAAGCAACAGCACTGCAATCCCCTTCATTGAGAGAAATATAAATCTGTATTTCTTCTTCCTGAAGTATTTCCTTTGCTTTTTCTTCAGAGAATTCAACCCCTGAACCTTCACGGCAAACAGCAATAATACCTTTTGAAGAACCAATATTGACATCTATCTTAGAAATATCAAAATTAGCATCAGAATAACCAATAGCACAAAGTATACGACCCCAGTTTGCATCTTCACCGAACATCGCAGTTTTAAAAAGACTTGATGTAATAACAGATTTTGCAACAGTTTCAGCAGTCTTTTCAGAACCAGCACCAACACAGGCACATTCTATAAGTTTTGTAGCTCCCTCACCGTCACGTGCCATCATACGAGCAAGATTCATCATAACAGCATAAAGTGCATTTCTGAAATTCTCAAATTCATTATCTTCACAGTCAATAATTTTGTTTCCGCAGAGACCAGAAGCCATAACACATACCATATCATTTGTAGAAGTGTCACCGTCAACGCTTACACGGTTAAGAGTAACTTTTACTACATCACTTAAAGCACGCTGTAAGAGTTCAGAGCTTATATTAGCATCAGTGGTTATAAAAGTAAGAGTTGTAGCCATATTAGGATGAATCATACCGCTTCCTTTAAGCATACCACCCATTACACATTTCTTACCACAAAGTTCAAATTCAACTGCTATTTCCTTTGGCATAGTATCAGTAGTCATAATAGCTTCAACAGCCCTTGCATTACCATCATAAGTAAGACCCTCACAAAGAGATTTCATACCGTTTGCAATAGGTTCAATAGGAAGAATTTGACCAATAACACCAGTTGATGCAACAACAACATCATTTTCATCAATACCAAGTTCTTCAGCTACAAGACTGCACATTTTCTCAGCTTTTTCTACACCATCAGCATTGCAAGTATTGGCATTTACTGAATTTACAATAACAGCTCTTGCCTTTCCGTTCTGGATATGATTTTTAGTAACTTGAATAGGTGCACCCTTAACTTTATTTGTAGTATAAACAGCAACAGTATTGCAGATATCATCAGCAAGAATCAGTGCTATATCATTTTTCTTTTTAGTGTTATCAAAAGCAGGTTCAGCATTATTAGAATGCTGGGAATTTTTTTCTGTATCTGTAAGAGGTTTATGAGCAAGACCGCAATGAATACCATTAGCTTTAAATCCTTTAGAAGCACATACTCCGCCGTCAATAAAATTTATTCCCTCAACCTTTTTTAATTCCATAAGTAAACCCTCCATATTCTGTAAACCGTTTCACGTGAAACGGCATTATTTATTCAAGAATTATTTTATACTCACTAAAACCATTATAATCAGAAAGAGGCAAGTCCTCAACAGTCCAGTTTCCCTTTTCAAAGACAAAAGATATAGTTTTAGTATCCTGATTATATTGATATGTATATTTATTTTCATTCAGAAGATTATTATTTTCAAATCCTGCTTTATATACAGCAGTATCAATTTTCCTAGCAGTTATAAAATTTATATCATAAAAATCAACTGACCAGTCATCTTCAATCATAAGAATAGTTTTTTTATCAGGAAATATGATTATTTTTCTCGCAGTCACGTCGTCAAAAGCAAAAAATATTTGAAACACAATAAGAAATGAAAAAATAATCAGCGTTAAAAATGTTATTGTATTGTTATGTGATTTTTTATCAAATAAGTATGCAATATTTATCAGTATTACAGAAAGTGCAATTAATATCATATTATCAAAAACCAAATTTCCAATCAAGAAATATTTACTTTTGATAACCAATGAAATCCACAAAATAAATATCAAAATACTGGCAATAAAAAATATATAGTATTTAGCAGGATTCCTTTTCATATCTCATCACCTTATTATTCAATAACAAATTCAAAAGTATCAAATCCTGTATCAAATTCTTCCTTGCGTCTTACAAATTCATTACCATAAGTGCCATATTCACAAATAATATTAAGAATTTTTGTATCTTCACTATATTGATAAATATACTTATTATCAGCAAGACAATCATTTGAATAATAATATTCATCTATTCTGCCCAGTTTTTCAGCAAATATAAAATTCACCTTATATATATCTATATACTTGCTGTCTGATTTTTTTTCAGAAAGGAATATCTCCGTATTATCTGAAAGAGTAATTTTTTCTTTTGCAATAGTATACTTGTCACAGATTGCGAAATCCCATATAATCATACCGGAACAGGCAACAGCAAGAATAATACAGAAAACTGAAAATCCTGATTTCTTCTTATTTCTATAAACGTGAAATAAAGAAAGACCCATAACAATATTATTTATACTAGTAATAAGATTTTTATTTATAATAAGTGAACCAAAAATAAAATTATCGAACTGTCCGAAAACAAGAGCAATCATAATAATCAGGTAAAGTACAATAAGAATATTAAATATAATACTGGATTTTTTTCTATTCATATTTATTATACAAGTCCAGTAGTTTCATCAATACCCATCATAATATTAAGACACTGTACAGCAGCACCGCTTGCACCTTTTCCAAGATTATCAAGACGTGAACAAAGCAGAATCTGTTCATGATTGCCAAATACAAAAATCTGCATTTTATTAAGTCCGCTGAGGGTATTTGATGCAAGGAAGAAAGACTTTTGTTCATCAGCAGACATAAACGGCATAACTTCAACAAGATTTGCATTTTCATAATGCTTCATATACATCTCATGAATTTTTTCTGGAGAAACTTTTTTATCAAGCATTCTTGTCTGAATAGGAACACTTACAACCATACCACTGAAATAATCACATATTATAGGATTAAACATTGGTGTATATTTTAATCCGGATATTGCCTGCATTTCAGGTAAATGCTTGTGTTGCTGTGAAAGTGCATACTGACGAGGACTGTTAAATTCTTCAGGCTTTTCGTCACCCTCATAAACAGCAATAGCCTTTTTTCCTGCACCGCTATATCCAGAAGTAGCATATGCAAAAACAGGGAAATCAGCAGGTATGATATTGTTTGCAACAAGAGGATATACAATAGAATTAAATCCGCTTGCATAGCATCCTGGAACTGCAACCCTGTTTGAAGTTTCTATTTTTTTTCTGAAATCCTCAGAAAGTTCCGGAAATCCATAAGCCCATTCAGGATTAGTACGGTGTGCAGTTGAAGCATCAATAATTCTTACGTGGTCATTATCCACAAAAGATACAGCTTCTCTTGATGCTACATCAGGAAGACAAAGAAAAGTAAAATCAGAATTATTAATGAGTTTTGCTCTTTCAGCAGAATCTTTTCTTTTTTCTTCACTTATTCTTATAAGTTCTATATCGTTTCTGTCTTTAAATCTTTCAAGAATTTTAAGACCGGTTGTACCTTCCTGACCATCTATATAAACTTTAACAGACATTATAAAATCCCCCGTTCATATCTGTTTCACAGCGTTTCACGTGAAACGGATTACTATTTTTTATTATTTTTTTGTAAATTTCCAGCAGTCTCCGATTCTTCAGAATCTTCATATTTTTTTAATTCTTCATCATATTTAAAGCTATGCCAGACCGTTATAATAAGAGTTGCTACAACTATAAGAATTCTCCATATGATAAAAGCCCAGTCATAAACGGCAATCCAAAGTCCCATAACAAGCTCTCCGAGAACCCATATAACACCCATAAGGATACAAGTGCCGATAATAAAAGTAACATCATTTTTTTTCATAATTGTAAACCGAATTATAAATCAAGAGCCTTTTTAACAATTTCAAGCTGATATTTGACAGCATCAGGAGAAGGACCACCTTCTGATTTACGTTCTCTTACACAAGTTTCAAGATTTATAGCATCATAAACATCATTATCAAAAAGTTCAGTCATTTTTTTATACTCATCAATAGAAAGAGTTTCAAGAGTAAGACCTTTTTCAATACAGTATGCTACGAGAGAACCAGTGATTTTATAAGCATCTCTGAAAGGCATTCCCTTTTTAACTAGATAGTCAGCACAATCAGTAGCATTTATAAATCCTCTTGCGGCAGCATTACGCATATTATCTTTAAGAACACGCATAGTAGCAAGCATAGGTATAAAAGTTTTAAGACAAAGTTTTACATTATCAATAGCATCAAATATAGCTTCCTTATCTTCCTGCATATCCTTATTATAAGCAAGAGGCAGACCTTTAAGCATTGTGAGAAGAGTTACTAAATCACCGTTTACTCTTCCTGTCTTTCCTCTTATAAGTTCAGTAACATCAGGATTCTTTTTCTGTGGCATTATTGATGAACCTGTAGCATAAGCATCATCAAGTTCAACGAATTTGAATTCCCAAGAACACCACATTATTATTTCTTCTGAAAATCTTGAAAGATGAGTCATAATAAGCGATAATGCTGAACAGAGTTCAACGCAGAAGTCACGGTCTGAAACGCCATCAAGACTGTTAGCCATAGGAGCTGTAAAACCAAGCAAATCAGAAGTCTGCTGTCTGCTGGTTTTGTATGTAGTACCAGCTAAAGCACCACTTCCAAGAGGACAATAATTCATACGCTTTTCAGTATCATCAATTCTTCCCATATCACGTATAAGCATATGAACATATGCAAGAATATGATGAGCAAAAGTAATCGGTTGAGCTCTTTGGAGATGAGTATACCCTGGCATAATTGTTTCAGTATGTTCAAGAGCTATATTATATAAAGTAACAGCAAGTTCTTTCAATAATTTTCTTATCTCAGCTATTTCATCACGGAGATAAAGACGAATATCAACTGCAACCTGGTCATTTCTTGAACGTGCAGTATGAAGTCTCTTTCCTACATCTCCAAGACGTTTTGTAAGTTCAGCTTCAATAAACATATGAATATCTTCAGCGGAAGGGTCAAGCTGAAGAGAACTGTTTTCAATATCAGAAAGAATGGAATTCAGACCATTAATAATTTTAATGCTATCCTCTTTTGATATAATATTGCAGTCACCAAGCATAGTAGCGTGAGCGATGCTACCCATAATATCGTGTTTATACATTCTTCCGTCGAAAGAGATAGAAGAATTAAAATCATTTACAGTTTTATCAATTTTTTTTGAAAATCTTCCTGCCCACATCATATCTGCCATAAAAAACCTCCTGATTAAAATATATTGAATAAATATTAAAGCGTTTCACGTGAAACGCAATAAAAAAGGCATATCTGAAAGCCGTCTGACAACCACTACAGTTTTCAGACAAACCTTTATAAGCTGATACAGACAGTCCATAAATAAATGAACTGCCCGTTTATCAGCAAATATATAAAATTACTTGTTGTTTCTCTTCTGGTCGAGCTTAGCCTTAACGTGAATTGGAAGACCAAAGAGATTAATAAATCCGTTAGCATCTGCCTGATTATAAACTTCATCAGCATCAAAAGTAGCAACTTCTTCATCATAAAGAGTATATGGAGAAGTAACACCAGCATTTATAATGTTACCTTTATAAAGCTTAAGCTTTACATCACCAGTAACAGTCTTCTGAGTTTCATCAACAAAAGCTGTAAGAGCTTCACGGAGAGGAGTATACCACTGACCATTATAAACAATATCAGCAAACTTGATTGAAAGATACTGTTTAATTCTTGAAGTTTCCTTATCAAGAGTGATAGTTTCAAGAACATCGTGTGCGTGATAAAGTATAGTACCACCTGGAGTTTCATAAACGCCTCTTGACTTCATACCAACAAGACGATTTTCAACAAGATCAGCAAGTCCAATACCATTTTCACCGCCGAGCTTATTAAGAGTTTCAACGATTTCAACACCGCCCATTTCCTTACCGTCAATAGCAGTAGGAATACCCTTTTCAAAATGAATAGTAACATAAGTTGGCTTGTCAGGAGCCATTAAAGGAGATACTCCAAGTTCAAGGAAGCCTTCCTTTTCATACTGTGGTTCATTTGCAGGGTCTTCGAGGTCAAGACCTTCGTGAGAAAGATGCCAAATATTTTTATCCTTTGAGTAATTAGTTTCACGGTTAATCTTGAGAGGAATATTATGAGCTTCAGCATAATCAATTTCTTCATCTCTGGACTTGATATTCCATTCTCTCCAAGGAGCAATAATAGCCATATCAGGAGCATAAGCCTTGATAGCGAGTTCAAATCTTACTTGGTCATTGCCTTTTCCTGTACAACCGTGACAGATAGCATCAGCACCTTCAGCAAGAGCAATCTCACAGATTCTCTTTGCAATAATAGGACGTGCAAATGAAGTACCAAGAAGATATCTGCCTTCATAAACAGCACCAGCCTGAACAGTTGGGAAAACATATTCATTGATGAATTCATCTTTAAGGTCTTCAACATAGAGCTTTGAAGCACCAGTTTTCTTAGCCTTTTCTTCAAGACCATCAAGTTCAGTACCCTGTCCTACATCAGCAGAAACTGCAATAACCTCACAATTGTTGTAGTTTTCCTTAAGCCACGGAATGATAATAGAAGTATCAAGACCGCCGGAATATGCGAGAACAACTTTTTTAATTTCTTTCTTAGCCATTTTAATAACCTGCTACTAAAAGCATATAAAAATATATGTCAGATAAATAGCTTTTCCTTTCTTGGATTTTAAATAATAATGCTATGATTATTATATACCAATAAAATATATAATGTCAAGGGTTTTTGCATAAATATTCATAAAGATTGCCAATATTTCTATAAATATTCGTTATTATCTGCATATTCAGGATTTTATGCAAAAAGATATTTTACCTTTATTATACACATGCGAAAATTCAACTATTAATT
>CAMWNQ010000046.1 GCA_947175655.1 uncultured Clostridia bacterium
GATACGGATTTACTAGTAACAACTATGTTATACAATTCATCAATTTTAGATCCTATTCTAGTTAATCTTCTTTTAAGAGCAGATAATCTAGTTTCAATAGATGAATTATTTGATGCTGTTTAAGAAAATGAAAAGACGAGCCGAAGCCCGCCTCTCATTCACATTTTTAATACTTACGCTTACGAGCTGCCTCAGATTTCTTCTTGCGTTTTACTGAAGGTTTTTCATAATGTTCTCTTTTACGAACTTCAGCGATAACACCGTCTTTAGCACATGATCTCTTGAATCTCTTAAGAGCTGTTTCTAAAGTTTCGTTTTTGCCTACACGAACTTCTGCCACGTTTATTCCCTCCCTTGTCCATAGAGGTATGTCTGCAATATAAACGCAAATGCGAATATACCGCAAGAACATCTATACTAAAATTCCTGAACGGAATTAATACAGCACCTCTTTTTTTTAAATCTATACAAAATATAAGAAAATGGCTTTTTTATTCATTTACTTCAATCTACACTGGCATTTTCAGGAATGTGACAATAATGGGCATTATGGATTGTCTCATGTCAGTGAGGGATACCATTTCATTCCGCCCGTCACTGCTGTTTATTTTAATTGACAATTTCTCTCACCACATAAAGAGGTGGGAAAATCCTTGTTATTTTTCTGTTAAAAGTAATATAGACTATTATATCACAATAATCAAAGTATGTCAAGGATAATTTTTATTTTCTGATTTTTTTGTTATTTTGCTACAAAATTAACAAGCTTATTTGGTACATATATCTGTTTTATAATATTTTTGCCGTCAAGAAGTTCCTTGATTTTGGAATCAGCAAGAGCATCAGCAATAACAGAATCCTTATCCTGATTTGTGTCAATCATCATTTTTGACTTTACCTTGCCGTTAACCTGAACGACAATTTCTATTTTATCGTCATTGCAGAGTTCTTCACTGTATTCACACCACTTCTGCTCATTAAGTACACCGCCGAAATTCTGCTGTTCATAAATTTCTTCAGTAATATGTGGAGCAAAAGGATTCAGAAGTGTTATAAATGTGCGGAGTTCTCCTCTTGTGATTGAGCCTGATGCATATATATCATTTATCAGAGCCATAAGTGATGCAATAGCAGTATTGAATTTGAGAGAATCAATATCTTCTGAAACTTTCTTTATAGTCTTATGGAAAGCTGAACGGAAACTTTCTCTGTAGTCATCACCATCAACAAGCATATCCTGAAGACCCCATACTCTGTCAAGAAATCTCTTACAGCCTTTTACACTGTTTTCACTCCAAGGTGCAGACTGTTCATAGTCTCCCATAAAGAGAACGTATACACGAAGCACATCAGCACCATAAACATCAACAACATCGTTAGGGTCAACAACGTTTCCGAGGGTTTTTGACATTTTCTGACCGTCAGGACCAAGAATAAGTCCCTGTGCAGTACGTTTTGCATATGGTTCAGATACTGGAACTTCTCCTATATCATAAAGGAACTTATGCCAGAATCTAGAATAAATCATATGACGTGTAACATGTTCCATACCGCCGTTATACCAGTCAACAGGAAGCCAGTATTCAAGAGCTTCTTTTGATGCGAATTCCTTTGTATTCTTAGGGTCGCAGTAGCGGAGGAAGTACCAAGATGAACCTGCCCACTGAGGCATTGTATCCGTTTCACGCTTTGCATCGTGACCGCATTTAGGACACTTGCAGTTTACAAATTCATCAATTTTTGCAAGAGGACTTTCACCGTCTGACCCTGGTTCAAAATTATCAACAGGAGGAAGTCTGAGCGGAAGTTCATCATAAGGAACAGGAACTATTCCGCATTCTGGACAGTGTACAATCGGAATAGGTTCACCCCAGTATCTCTGACGATTGAACGCCCAATCCTTCATTTTATACTGTATACCCTTTTCACCGCAGTTCTTTTCTTTGATTACTTCAAGCATCTTTTCAATAGCATCTTTTTTATTGTCAATGCCGTTGAGGACATCAGAATTTATCATTTCGCCGTCACCTGTATAAGCTTCCTTTGAAATATCACCACCCTTGATGACCTGAACTATATCAATACCGAATTTCTTTGCAAAGTCATAATCACGGCTATCGTGTGCAGGTACTGCCATAATAGCACCTGTACCATATCCCATCATTACATAGTCTGAAATATATATTGGTATTTCTTTACCTGTAACAGGATTTATACCGGTAAAGCCATCTATTTTAACACCTGTCTTATCTTTTACAAGCTGTGTTCTTTCAAATTCACTTTTCTTACTGCATTCTTTTCTGTATGCATCAAGCTCATCAATATTCTTTATTGAATCCCTGTATTTTTCGATAACAGGGTGTTCAGGAGCAATTACCATAAATGTAACGCCATAAAGAGTATCAGGACGTGTTGTATATATACGGAGCTTTTCACCGTTTTCTTTAATAGTAAAGTCAACAAAAGCACCTGTTGATTTACCTATCCAGTTTTCCTGCTGGAGCTTGATATTAGGGAGATAGTCAACATCTTTAAGACCTTCAAGAAGCTTGTCTGAATACTCTGTAATTCTGAGATACCATACTTCCTTAGTCTTATGTGTTATATCACTGTGACATACATCACATTTACCGCCCTGTGAATCCTCATTTGAAAGTACAACCTTACAGCTTGGACAATAATTTACAAGAGTTTTATCTCTGAATACAAGTCCCTTTTCAAACATTTTAAGGAATATCCACTGAGTCCATTTATAATATTCTTCATCTGTAGTATCTATGACTCTTGACCAGTCAAAAGAAAATCCGACTCTTTTAAGCTGACTTGTAAACTTTATAATATTATTATCTGTAACTTTTCTCGGATGAACTCCGGTTTTAATAGCAGTATTTTCTGTTGGGAGTCCGTAAGCATCAAAACCAATCGGGAACATTACATTATATCCCTGAAGTCTTTTTTTACGGCTTACAACTTCAAGACCTGAATATGCCTTGATATGTCCTACGTGCATACCAAATCCCGAAGGATATGGAAATTCAACCAATGCATAGAACTTTGGCTTTTCAGATTTATTTGAAGCTTCAAATGTTTTATTTACTTCCCAGTATTTTTGCCATTTAGATTCAACGGCACTGAATTCATATTTGCCCATTTTATTAAAATATTCCTTTCATATTTTTGATATTTATTTTCTGCCTATTTCAGTCCATTTATTTGTAAAATGCTGTCTGACATCTGCCACGGCAACCAGAAGTACACAACAGCCTATATCGATAATTCCTTCAAGAAGATAAATCCAGTTTGAGCCAATATTCGATATATTGTTTCCTAAATTTTTTATTACAACCAGACCTGTCAGAATAACAACCGCATAATTTATATACTGTAACCCTGTATAAAGCATAACAGCCTCAAAAACAGCATAGATGATATTTCCGAAAGAACCACCAAGAATCATATTCAACACTGATTTAACTATAAAATATACACCTATAAAAACAGCTATATTTCTGCCCCTGTCATTATTTGTATTCATAAAAATCACTCCTGTATAAGATATTCACTTATATCAAGCTGTTCACCGTCTGCCCAGAGTCTTTCGAGCTGATAAAAACTTCTAGTTTCCTTATAAAATATATGAACAATAATATCTGAATAGTCAAGAATTATCCAAGTATTTCCGCTGTCTGATTCACGTCTTGTTGGTTCGATACCAAGCAGTGAAAGCTGATATTCAACTTCATCTGCGAGAGTTTTAGTATGTGTACTACTGTTTCCGTTAGCAATAACGAAATAGTCAGCAAGTATAGTAAGGTCTTTTACACCTATAACTTTTATTTCCTCTCCTTTTCTCCAATCGAGGGTTTGAATTATTTTTATAAGTTTTTCTTTCTGTTCCATATAAATAACCTTTCTTAAAAAAATGCATAATTTATAATTCATAATTATGAATTTTTATTATTCATCGCTGTAATCATCAAGCATATTTGTCTTTTGTTCACCGTTTTGAATATCTTTAAGATTATCTGATGCATTATCGTTTGATGTATTCAGATAATCGGTTACAAGTTCAGTCAATGCACTGTTATATTCACCCATATCAAGCTGATAAGGTCTGAAATATTCATTTATCATATCAAGTGCAGCTTCCTTGTGTACTGACCATACTGATGGTGGAGGATTATCTGAAGCGTAGACATAATCCGGTGGATAGTAGTCAGCACCCTCTCCCGGAAGAAGATACACACTTACATTTTCCATATCAATTGTTGATGCAAGGTCAGCTATTTTACTGATGTCTTCAATACTCATATCAGTGAGAATATATTTATTATTATAAATTTCCCTGAGATAGCTGTAAAACTTGGTTCTTCCCTCATCTTCAATAATATTCATCATCTTGCTCATAGCAGCAGCAAGGAACTTTCTCTGATTTTTTACTCTTCCTATATCGCCTTCATCAGTAAAAGTTCTTCTGTATCTTACAAACCACTCAGCCTGTTCTCCTGAAAGAACACTGTAGCCGGCAGGAATTCTCTTATCTGCCTCATACATCATTTCCTGTTCAAGAGTTATAGGAATGCCTCCTATTAAATTAACCATATCAACTATATCATAACAGTTTGTAGTTACATATGCATCAATAGGAATGCCGAAATTATCCTGAACAGCATTTACAACGCTCTGAATAGGACTTCCGCCTGAACTGTTATGACTGTAAACACTGTTGAACTTTCCGGTACTTACATTGGCATATGCACCGTCAGCACCCATAAATGTATCTCTTGGAATCTGGAGAACGTGAAGACTTGCCTTTGCTATATCAAACTGAAAAATCCAGTTCACATCGTGATTCAATCCTTCTTCATCAAATCCAAGAAACAGCACTGTATATTGTCCCTCTATAATCTGAGGTAAATCCAGACCGTCTGTAAAATCAGGTGTAACAATATCAGTATTTATATCTGATACTGAATGTGATGTAAGTTCCCCTTCAATATCAACAAGAGGTTTCCATCTCTTGAAAAACGTCACTATTGATATATTTTCAGTTACCTTTGTTTTTTTGTCCGTATATGAAATTATAGGCATAACCAGTATCAATGTGATTATAATAAGTGAACTTATTATAATGGATGCAGATTTTACTGCAACATTTGTCAGTTTAGATGCTTTTCTGGATTTATTTTTCATTGTTATATTATCTCCTTATACCGTCAATGGATTTTTTTCAGAAACCGTACATAAAAATTATATCCGTCAACGGTACAGTCAGGAAGAACCCCGCCTTTTTTCAGTACAGATTCAATTGAAAACTTAAACGCTTCAAGCATTGCTTTTTCAAGATTCGAATAAACAAGCTTTCTCATTCTTTCAACATCTTTATAATCTCTTTCAGCCGAAACCAAATCCGCAAGATATACTATTTCTTCAAGCCTTGACATTCCGGCTCTTCCGACAGTATGAAAACGTATTGCATTTATAATATCAATATCCTCTATGCCAAATTCCTTTTTCACAAAATAAGCACCGGCAATACCGTGCCACAATGAACGTGTATCAAGTTCTTCACGGCATACTGAAAACTTACTTTCCACTACCATCTGATATTGTTCATCAGAAGGCAACTCCTTACATATATCGTGAAGGAGTCCAGCAAATTCAGCCTTTTTAGTATCCTCACCGTAAAGCTTGGCAAGCTTGATGCACTCTTCCGAAACATTTAAACTATGAATATAACGTTTTTTAGAGAGTCTTTCTTTAAGAAAAGCTTTTTTATCTGATATATTATACAAATTAAAAACACCTCTGCCTGATATTTATAGATACAAATTATTTGACGTAATATATTTTACTACATTTTTATTTAAATAGCAAGTACAATTCTCATTTTTCATAATTTTTTTTCTTATTTCGCTTGACGACAGTGGAAACGGAGATGTTTTGTTTATAATAATCTTACCGAATCTTTCAAGTTCACTTGCTTTTTTTTCAAGATTATATAAATCTCCGTCCTCTCTGGAAGTGACGGCAAGCGTAACCAATGACATAATATTTTTAAAACAATACCATTTATCAAAGCTCATAAACATATCACTTCCTATAAGAAGATAAAGTTCATCATCAGGAAATATTCTTCTGAAATGCATTACTGTATATATACTGTAACTTACACGCTCATATTGAAGTTCATAATCACTGATTTCAAAATAATCCTTTCCACTCAAAGCGATTTTCAGCATATTAATTCTGTGTTCCCCTGATACATAGGCACTGCTTGATTTATGCGGCGATATTCTGGACGGAACAAATATTATTTTATCAAGACCAAGATTTTTCTTTGTATTTTCCGCAAGATGCACATGTCCATTATGTATGGGATTGAAACTCCCACCAAATATACCGATTTTCAATTTTCAATACCTTTCAGAGCTTTATATCTATTACAGGGTCTTTAGGATTTCTCTTAAAAAGAACAAATTTGCTTCCTATTACCTGTACAACTTCAGAATCTGTCTTTGAAGCGATTTCATCTGCAGCCTCTCTTGCAGAATATTCACTGTTATCCAGTACACGGAGTTTTATAAGTTCTCTTTTTCTGAGTGCATCTGAAACCTGTTGTATGAGATTTTCAGAAACTCCTCCTTTACCTACCTGAAAAATAGTTTCATATGAACTTGCAATACCTTTTAATAAAGCCCTCTGTTTACTTGTAAGCATAATTAATCACAATACCTTTCTTTCAATAATTCATATAAGCCTTTCAAAGCTTTTGCTCTGTGACTTATTTTGTTTTTATCATCTGATGATATTTCCGCAAATGATTTTTCACCACACATAAATATTGGATCATATCCAAAACCGTTAAGACCTTTTTTTTCATAGCCTATTTTTCCTGAACATTCTCCAGATATAAATTCACTATTTCCGTTTTCATCAATAAATGCTATAACACATACAAACTTTGCAGTTCTCTGTGAATCTGGAGCGTCTTTCATTTCCTCAAGAATTTTTTCACATTCCTGACCTTCCGGTGCATATCTTGCAGAATGTATAGAGGGTCTTCCTTCCAAAAAATCAACGCACAAACCGCTGTCATCAGCAATAACCGGAAGTTTTACAACATCATAAAGAGTCTTTGCCTTTATATATGCATTTTCCGAAAATGTACTGCCGTTTTCTTCGGGATTTGTATCAGCTCCGGCATCTTTCTGTGAAATGACTTCTATTCCAAGAGGTGAAAATATTTCACGCACTTCCCTGAGCTTGTTTTTATTATTTGTCGCCATAACGAGTTTATTAATCTTCATATTCTTCTTCCTCTCCTGAAATTTCCGAATCAGAATCAGAACTTTCACTTTCTGTTTTACCTGTATTTTCAAAAAGTGCTGTAACAAAACTACGGCTGTCAAAAGGCTGTAAGTCATCAATCTTTTCACCGACTCCGACAAGCTTTACAGGTATTCCGAGTTCATTCTTTATAGATATTACTATACCGCCTTTTGCAGTGCCATCAAGTTTGGTAAGTACAATACCAGTAATATTTGCCGTTTCACTGAAAAGCTTAGCCTGATTTACAGCATTCTGTCCAGTAGTTGCATCAAGAACCAGCAATACTTCTTTTGAACATTCCTCTGCTTTTGACTCCATAATTCTGTTTATCTTTGCAAGTTCGTCCATAAGATTTTTTTTGTTATGAAGTCTTCCAGCAGTATCAACAATCAGTACATCGCAGTTTCTGGCTTTTGCGGCATCTATTGCATCATATACAACTGCCCCAGGGTCAGAACCCTCAGAATGCTTTACAATATCAACACCTGCACGTTCAGTCCATACCTGAAGCTGGTCTATAGCTGCAGCTCTGAAAGTATCGGCAGCAGCTACTATTACTTTTTTGCCTTCCTGTTTATACTGATGACAAAGCTTGCCTATAGTAGTAGTCTTTCCCGCACCGTTAACGCCTATTACCATAATAATAGCCGGTTTTCCGGACATATCTATGCCAATATCATCACCCATCATATCGGCAACTATTTCCTGTATCAGTTCCATTATCATAGCAGGGTCAGTAACACCACGTTCCTTTATAAGTTTACGTAAACGTGTACAGATTTCCTCTGAAGTCTCAACACCCATATCACCCATAATCATTGCTTCTTCAAGCTGTTCAAAGAGTTCCTCATCAATTTTTGTAAAAGAGTTCACAACCTTATTTATCTTATTCATAAAAGACTCTTTGGTTTTTTTAAGACCCTCTTTTATTTTTGAAAAAAATCCCATTTTAAAAAGCCCCCTTGTTTATTTTATTTTTATTGTACATCAACCTGTTCCATTTTAAGCAGTTTTGATATTCCGTCCTCCTGCATTGTAACACCATACAATACATTAGCTTCTTCCATAGCACTTCTTCTGTGAGTTACAAGCACAAACTGTGTTGTATCAGTAAATTTTTTAAGATACTGTGCATATCTCGCTACATTGGATTCATCAAGAGCAGCATCAATCTCATCAAGTATGCAGAATGGCGACGGTCTTAATTTAAGTATGGCAAAATATATCGCAATTGCAACAAATGACTGCTCACCTCCGGAAAGCGATATAAGATTTTTTATTACTTTCCCTGGAGGAGCAACACTTATTTCTATACCTGATTCAAGTACATTTTCGGGTTCTGCAAGAATAAGTTCTGCCTTACCACCACCGAAAAGCTCCTTAAAAATGACTTTGAAATTTTTATTTATAATATCAAAGCTTTCAGAAAATATCCTACACATATCATCAGTCAGGTCAGCAATAATTTTTTCCAGTTCCTTTTTTGACGACCTGACATCTTCAAGCTGTGCGGATAAAAATTCATATCTTTCTGAAACCTGCCTGTACTCTTCAACAGATTCAACATTAACATTTCCAAGAGCTTTTATTTTGTTTTTAATTTCAGAAAGATTTTTCTGTGCCTTAAAAATATCATCTATTTTATCAGCCTGACTGACTGCATCAGAGCGTGTAAGTTCGTATGTTTCAAGAAGCTGTGATACTATATTATCAAAATCACGCATTGTTATTTCATAACGCTCCTTCAATCTTGTAACCTCACCAAGAAGTTTATCCCTGAATATATTTATTTCTTTAAGACCTTTCTGGAGTTCTCTCACTGACATGCTTTGTTCATCGTGAATTTTATGCAAATTTTCAATTTCTTTAAGATATTCTCCGGAATTGCTTTTAAAATTTTCAAGTTTTTTCCTTGATTCAATTATCAAAGATTTCTTTTCATCAATCAGTTTTTTATGATTTAAAATATCATCATCAAGTCTTGTGATATTTTCTGAAATTTCTTTTCTGGACTGATTAAGTCTTTCGATTTCAGATGAAAATAATTCTACATCTTTTTCAAGAGTAGCTTTTTGTATTTTCAAGTCAGAAATTTTTTCGGAAAGTTCTCTGCGTTTTTTATTGAGAATATCATTTTTATTCTGTTGAAGTTCAGCATCTTTTTCCAAGTCCGATATTCTTTTTTCTGTATCAGCCAGACTTTTTTCAGATAATTCAAGATTTTCAGTATAATTCAAAATTTTCTTTTCATTTTCCCTTGATTTGAAATTTTCCGTTTCAATCATTTTTTCAAAACTGATAACATTTTCAGATATATTCTTCAATTCAATTTCAAGACGGATTTTTTCAGCTTCAAGATTTTGAATGGTATATTTCAGATTTTCGGAATCTGTTTTAAAGTGTTCTGATTCAAGTCTAAGTTTTTCAGCATTTTCTGCAATTTTCTGACGTTGTTTATCAAGACTTTCTGTTTCATATTCAAGCTGTTCAAGTTCATTTCTTCTTGTAAAGATTCCGGCAGAACGTTGCGGAGAACCTCCCGTAAAAGAACCACCAGCATTTATCAACTGACCATCCAGAGTAACAACCCTGAATTTATATCCGTATTTTCGTGCAAGAACCGAAGCAGTATCAATATTTTCAGCAATTGCAGTATTTCCAAGTAGTGATTTTATTATTCCGTTGTGTTCAGGACGGCATTTTACAGCATCACTTGCAATACTGAGAAAATTTTCATCTGAAACAGCATCAGGATTTGAAAAACTACGGGCTTTTACTGATGTAACAGGCAGAAATGTAGCACGTCCACCCTTTTCATCTTTCAGGAATTTTATACATTGTTTTGCAGTTTCTTCATTCTCAACTATTATATTCTGCATTGCATTCCCGAGAACAGTTTCAATTGCAATTGAATACTTCGGTTCAACATCTATGAGCTGTGCGACTGTTCCATGTACTCTGTTCAGTTTTTTCTGTCTGACAGCCTTTAATATAAGTTTTACACTATGTGAAAAGCCTTCCATATTATTTTCAAGATCTTCAAGGAATTTTTTTCTTTGCTTTTTGCTTTTAATATCAAAAAATATTTTTTCAAGCTTTGTTTTTGCCTCTTCAAATGCAGATTTTCTAATATTATAAAGTTTTTCAGTTCCGGCAAGCTTATTTGAAATCTCATTTATTTTTCTGACATTCTCATCAAGACCAGATTTTATATCCCGTTCTGATTTGATAAGATTTTCAAATTTTTCCTTATTGTCAAATACAGATTTTTCAAGCTCTGATTTTAAAGCTTTAGCACTTTCAATACTGTTTTTACAAAATTCAATATTAAATTTATATTCACTCTGTTTGATATAGAGGGAATTCAATTCCTCACTGGCTTTTTCGGATATTTCTCCGGACTGTAAAGTTTCTGTTTCAATACTTCGCAATTCTCCGGATAAATTTTCCGCCTCTGTTACAGAATCCTTTATAAGATTTTCGGTTTCAAGTAGCTTATTTTCAATCTTTTTAATTTCGCTGATTATACTATTATATGATTTTAAATCAGTCTTACGTTTTTCAGATATTGTTCTTATACTTTCATTACTATGAAGTATATCATTTTCATATACGGCAATATCCGACTTGATATTTGAGGAATATTGTTCCTCCTCAAGTATTTTCTGTCTAAGGCTGTCAGATTTTATAGTACTTTCCTGCATACTTCTGTAGCCGGACTGTATTTTTTCTTCCTGAACCTTTATATTTTCTTCTGTCTCTCTGTATTCAGCTGATTTTATCATCTCTGCACTCTGAATTTCTTCAAGTCTGCTTTTTAGTTCATTCAGCCTGTAAACCCATACAGATATTTCAAGTTTTCTCTGTTTATCCGCAAGTTCAATAAATTTCTTTGCTTTTTCTGACTGCTGTTTAAGGGGTTCTATTCGAGATTCAAGTTCGGATATTATATCAGTAAGTCTAATTATATTTTCCTGTGCTGATTCAAGTTTTCTTTCTGATTCCTGTTTTTTATATCTGAATTTTGATATTCCAGAAGCTTCCTCAAAAATACTGCGTCTTTCGGTACTTCTGGCACTTACTATCTCAGCAATTCTTCCCTGTCCTATTATGGAATATCCATCACGTCCAAGACCTGTATCCATAAAAAGCTCGCTTATATCTTTAAGTCTAACTGATTTTCCGTTTATTTTATACTCACTTTCTCCGCTTCTGTAAAGCTTTCTTGTGACTGAAATTTCATCATCATAATCTTCAATAGTCCTGTCTGAATTATCAATATTAATAGTAACAGATGCAAAACCCATTGCCTTGCGTGAAACAGTTCCGGAAAAAATAACGTCTTCCATTTTACTGCCTCTCAAGGTTTTAGTGGACTGCTCACCCAGTACCCAACGTACAGAATCACCTATATTACTTTTTCCACTTCCGTTAGGACCTACAACAGCAGTAAGACCCTTGTCAAAAGTAAGATTTACTTTATCGGGGAAAGACTTGAATCCTTGTATTTCAAGTGATTTTAAATACATATTTATCCTCTGATTTCACAATGATATTTCGGGATTTTTTCATCTCCCACTATTTTTATA
>CAMWNQ010000047.1 GCA_947175655.1 uncultured Clostridia bacterium
ATCTGATACTTTTATATAACTATATATGATAGGGATATTATAACAGAAAATTTATACATTGTAAAGCAAAAAATAAATTCATAATTAAGAATGCATAATTAATAATTATAAGTTACAAATTATATATTATTAATTAAAAATGCCACATAAAAGGTGGAACAATAAAAAAGGACAGTATATAATACAGTCCCTAAATTTTCATACATCTAAAAAATCTCAATATCCCTAATGCTTTAATAAAGCACAGAATTATCAGTTGATAACATATTTTTTTGAGCAATCATTTTTGTTTCTAATAATTCATTTTCTAAATCTTTTATTCGCACTCAAAGTTCATTTCTTTAATGGCTTCATATATATTATTTTTAGAAACTTGCATAAGTTGTGCAATCGCTACCACAGGATAATTAAATTGTTTATTTAATAACCACGCCATTATTTTATGTTTATCAGTCATCTTCTTCATTCTCACCTCCTTTAATCTATATAATAATATATTATAATCTTATAAAAAGTCAATACATTTTTTATAACTAAATCTTATCATTTTGTAATATAATTATTCTATAAGATTTTTAATATTATCAGGAGTAAAGTTATATTTCTTACCGCAGAAGTGACAGTTTACTTCAATATCCTTATTATCATCAACCATTTCCTGAAGTTCCTTGTTGCCGAGACTTATTAACACTTTTTCTGTACGTTCACGGCTACAGTCACATTTATATGATACTTCAGCTTCATCAAGAATGTTAGGATTGAGCCCGTCAAGAAGTTTAAGAGCAATTTCTTCTGCTGTCATTCCTGATGAAAGCATAGTTGTTACTGGTGGAAGTTCGTTTATATTTTTTTCGATTATGTCTATGCACTTTTCATCAGCAAACGGCAAAAGCTGTACGAGATAACCTCCGGCACATTTTACAGTCAAATCCGGATTTACAAGTACCCCAAGACCGCATACTGTAGGAATCTGTTCACTTGTAGCATAATAGCTTGCAATATCCTCAGCAATTTCTCCGGACACAAGTGGTATTACTCCGACATATGGTTCTTTAAGTCCCAAATCCTTGACCACTGATAAAGTACCGTCTTTTCCCACAGCTCCGCCAACATCAAGTTTACCATATTTATTGAGTGGTATTTCAACTACAGGATTTGTCACATAGCTTTTTACATTTCCCATACTGTCTGCAACTGCAACGAGTTGTCCTGTTTGTCCACCACCGTTAACCCTGAGAGTAAGAGTGTCATTTTTATTTTTAAGACCATAACCCATAAGTGATGCACCTATTGAAAGTCTTCCAAGACCCGCTGTTACAACTGCTGATGTTGAATGTATTCTTTCGATTTCTGATACAATATCCAATGCATCTATTGCCATTGATACTACTGATGCATCTGCTGATATTGCACGCTTTAAAATTCCCATTAAAAAAACCTCCGTAATTAATTTATAATTCATAATTATGAATTCTTAACTGCTTTTGCAACTACTACTATTCGTTGACTTTCTTCATAAGGCGGATTAAAAGTGTCATCATCATATTCCGCAATAACTTCAAGTCCACTTTCTTCAAGCATTTTTTCGATACTTTCAAGACTGTAAGCTTTTTCCTTGAAACTTTCAGAAGAACGATAATATATATTTCTGTCGTCTTCATCACATTCAAAAAATTCAAGATTTATACTTACTTCATCTGTATTCTTATTAAGCGAATTTTCCCATACACAATAGACATTATCTGTTTCATATGTAAAAGTATTGTTCGCAAGAATATTTCTGTGTTTGTAAGGCGTATTGATGTCGAAAATAAAGAGTCCCTGAGGTTCAGCAAAGAGAGATACTTTTTCAAATACTTTCCTTACGTCTTCAAGCGATTCAAGATGATTTATACTGTCCAAAGCACATATAGTTATACCGATAGTTCCGAACATATCTATCTCTCTCATATCCTGACATAAATACTGTATAGGAAGATTTTTTTCAAAATTCTTGCTCATTGCAATTTCCAGCATCTCCATTGAATTGTCAATGCCTATTACATCATATCCAAGCTCCGCCATTACTTCCGAAAGACTTCCCGTACCACAGCCCAAGTCAAGAAGTATATTATTATCAGTTTTGTTGAATTTTTCTATTATACTGTTAAAATACTTACCACGTTTTTTGTAGTCAATATTAGCAGTGAGTTCATCATAATATTTTGCAAAGACACTGTAACTTCTCATTTTACGTATCATCCCCCTGTATATTCTTCACTCTTTATAAGTGTTTCATTACCATTTTCATCATATTCATAGGTATCAATATATATCTGATTGCTTCTGCCTCTTGCATACTGAAATTTACTATAAGCTTTTTTCAGATTACTGTCCTCCCACTTATAAAAAATCTCCTTATAACTTTTCTCGCTACCTTGTATCCTCATTACAAGTGCATTGTCATCATCATTTACTGTCATAAAAATGCCTATTTTATTCAATTCGTCCCATTCTTCCAGAAGTGCTGTTGCAGGATTATAATGATAGTATACTCCACGAGTATTAGGATTAGCAAAATCAGTCGGAATAAACAAATCACCATATCCATCAAAATCATAGTCATAAAGACCTAAATGCATTTCCGGTGCGGTACTAAAATATTCAGGATAATTTTTCAGATAGTTAGTTTCAATGGTCTGTACAATATCACCATTTCTGATTATATCTATCCCCTTTTCATTGATATTAAATCCAAAATATTTATCTTCCACATCTTTTTCAACAGAATTTTCTGACTGTACTTCTGAAAAAAGTTCAGATTCAGAATATTTATTATTTTCACTGCAAGCAGTCAGAAGAAGTGACAGAAATATTATAGTTCCTGATAATTTTTTCAAAACAAATCATCCCCCTGTATATTCTTCACTCTTTATAAGTGTTTCATTACCGTTTTCATCGTATTCGTAATTATCAAGATATATTTTACCTTTTTTTTCATACATCAAAGAACGTGAAACGGGTTCAATCTCATCATTCACCCATTTATATACTGTTGTTTTGTGGTAAACGGCACTTCCTACGGCATTATGCACAAGGGTTTTGTCTTTAACACTCATCAGCTGACCTACTGTGTCCAATTCTTCCCAGCCTTCGAATTTTGAAGTCCTTGGATTGAATTTGTAATAATGCCCCGGTATATTGGGTCTTCCTAACAAATCCGGTATAAACAAATCCTTGTAGCCGTCAAAATTGAAATCAGTATAGGTGATGAACTTTTCTGGAGCTACACCAATATCACTATATCTGGAATATTCCTCTAAAAAATCGCCCTCTATGGTTTGAACTGTCTTGCCGTTTATCAGAATGTCAATACCATTTTCAGTTACCGAGAAATCGTGATTATTGGTAAAGTTTTCGTAATTATCGTTAATAGTTTGTCTTCTGGACATTTGCTTACTGTCAGTAAGAGTTTCAGTGCCGTTTATATCTATTGAATATGTATTGACCGTTACTATTTCAGACCCGAAATTTCTTTCAATGCGTTCATAACAATATAACCTGTCACCCTCCCACTTATATACATAAGTTGTATTGCTGTCATCACCGACAATATAATACACAAGAGAATTTTCTTCATACAAATTATTAGCAGTCTGTCCATTGGTATTAATAGGAGCAAACAAATAACCACCTGTATTATTGAGTTCTTCCCAGTAATCGAACTGAAATGTCACAGGATTGAACCTGTAATATATGCCTTTTAAAGTTGTATTTTCATTTTCTATAGGTATGAATAAATCTTTGTAGCCATCAAAATCGAAATCCCTCACATTTTCTTTGATGTAGTATTCAGGTGCAAATTGTTGTTTTGAAGCATATCCTGTAAAATCACCGTCAATATGCTGTAAAGGTTCATCGCCCTTTAGTATCATAACATCAAGACCAGTATCATTTACTTTAAAATAAATATCATCAGGATTAAAACGTCCGACAAGTTTATTATCCTCATCATATATATCTTTTTCCCTTTTTTCAAATACATCTTTACCGCTTTTTATGGAATAAGTCTCAAACCATATTCCGTTTTCGTCCTGTTTAAGAATGATGTGTTCCTTGTATTTCAGTTTTTTATACTTCCATTCATATATATGCTTTTCCATAGTGCTACGGTTTACCCAGTAAAGACGTTTATTTTCATTGTCAATCGTAACTTCACGACCTACTTTTTCATTGAGTTCGTCCCATTTTTCATAAAGGTTAGTATCTACATTATAGTGGAAATACGTTCCCTGAGCATACAATGCACCGTTTTCCATAGATATGAATAAATCTTCGTAACCGTCAAAATCAAAATCATACATTTCAATTTTAGTTTTATCCGGTGTGTAGTCGCATTCAAGAGTCTGGATTACTTTTCCTTCCTCTATTAAATCGACATTTTTACCATTCACTTTAAAATCTGTTTCAGGGCTAAGAGAATGAGGGGTTGCATCTGACAGAGACTGCGTTTTGTAAGATGTTTCAATGAGAACTTTTTCGCCATTTTCATCAAATTCATATGTTCTCTCTAAAACATATTCCTTACTGTTAAATATCTTCTCGACAAATTTTACAGGTTTAAGACTGCCGTTTTCCCAGACACAATATATTGTATTGCCGTTTTCATAGTAAAAAAGCTGATTTGAAATATTAACGCCAAATAGTATACCTATTTCATTCAATTCGTCCCATTTTTCAAAATCCTTGCTTTCCGGATTAAAACGATAAAATATGCCTTTATTCTCAGTACCTTCAGGAATAACCAAATCATCATAGCCATCAAAGTCATAATCCCTGAAAGTTATTCTGTCAAAGGTATCTTTTACTACATCATAACTTTTACCCTCAATAAAACTCATATCAATAATATTTTCAACATTTATAATATTATCTGTAATGTAAAGTTTTTTCTCATCTGCATTCAGTTCATATAATATGTCAACAGCCTTCACTCCTGTTTTTTCATTACCGACCCTTCTGCATTCTCTCTTATGAATTTTTTCATCATCATATTTTTTATAGTAGTGAATAACTTCAAGCTTATTATTGTTCAGTTCATACTGATAACTTTCATAGCCTGAATCATAAGTCAAATGAAGCATAATACATTTATTTGCAGCACTCGGATACATCAGATAACCTATTTCGTTGAATAAATCCCATTCTTCAAAAAGTCCGGTATCCTGATTGAAATGATAATAAAGACCGTATAAATTCTCGCCTTTTCTTTCAGTTGCTATGAATAAATCCATAAAGCCGTCAGAGTCCATATCCATCATTTGTATGTATTTTTCCAGAGAATCATCGCTTTCATCATATCTGATAATTTTGTTTATTCTCGATTTGAAATTTCCCTCGATAGTTTGTACTACTTCATTATTCAGCAATATATCAACGCCTTTTCCAGTCAGTGAGATTGAATATTCAGAATCATCTGAATTATTATCTGTACTGTCTGAAACATCTGTAGTTATTTCAGTGGTTTCTTCCGGTATATCTGTTGTTTCAGATATTTCGTTACTGTCTTTCTCAACTTTTGAAATATGTACGTTACAGCCTGCCGACATACATAAAACTGAAAGTAAAGCAGTAAATAATATCAGTTTTTTCATTACATCATCCCCATATATAATTCATAATTATGTATTTTTAATTATGAATTGATAGATATCGGGACGCACTTATATATAATAAGTCCGCCCCGAAAAAAATTTATTTATCAGCTCCACAGCACTTTTTATATTTCTTACCACTTCCGCAAGGACAAGGGTCATTAGGCTTTACCTTTTCTGAACGTCTTTCTTCTGAAAAACTTCCGTCACCACTTCCCGCATTAGGAGCGTCAGGCTTCTGAACCTGTTCACGCTGTGGCATTGTATTCTTCTGGAGCTTTACTGTAAGAAGCATTCTTACTGTATCTTCACATATTGAATCACTCATAGCATCGAACATTTCAAAACCTTCAAATCTGTATTCATCAACAGGATTTTTCTGTCCAAAAGCTCTGAGACTGATACCCTTCTTGAGTTCTTCCATATCATCAATATGAGCCATCCACTTTGTATCAACAACTTTAAGAAGTATTACACGTTCAAGTTCACGGATAACACTTGAACCATATTCATCTTCTTTTTCCTTATAGATTTCCTTTGCTTTTTCAGTAAGAGCATTGCATATATCATCTTTTGAAGTCTCTTCGAGTTCATTTCCTTCAAAAACAAGGTCTTCTTCGGAGATGAGCCAACCCATAAAGTACTCTCTTAAACCTGCTATATTCCATTCTTCACGGTCATCATCATCAGCAAGATAAGTATTTATAGTATTTTTTACAAGGTCTTCAATCATATGAAGTATGCTTTCGTGAATATCTTCACCGTTGAGAGCTTCTGCACGCTGTTGATAAATCATTTCACGCTGTCTGTTCATAACATCATCATAGTTAAGAACGTTCTTTCTTATACTAAAGTTTCTGCCTTCAACTTTCTTCTGTGATGATTCGATAACTTTAGTAAGCATCTTGCTTTCGATAGGCATATCCTCGTCAAGATTGAAAGTTTTCATCATACTTTCGAGACGGTCACCTGCAAATATACGCATAAGGTCATCTTCAACTGAGAGGAAGAAACAGCTTTCACCAACATCTCCCTGACGACCTGAACGTCCTCTAAGCTGGTTATCGATACGTCTTGATTCGTGACGTTCTGTACCAAGGATATATAAACCGCCAGCCTCTCTTACTGCAACAGCTTTTTCCTTTACTTCTGCATTGAACTTGTCATAGAGTTCTTTATAAACAGCTCTTGCCTTGAGGATTTCTTCATTTTCAGTATCGGCAAATCCTATAGCTTCAGTAATGATTTCTTCCGGATATTCACGTTTTCTCATTTCTGCCTTTGCAAGGAATTCAGCATTACCTCCGAGCATAATATCAGTACCACGTCCTGCCATATTTGTAGCAATGGTAACAGCACCGAGCTTACCTGCCTGTGCAACGATTTCAGCTTCCTTTGCGTGGTGTTTTGCGTTGAGTACTTCGTGTTTTATACCCTTTCTCTTGAGCATTGCTGAAAGAAGTTCTGACTTTTCGATTGAAACAGTACCAACAAGTATAGGCTGTTTCTTCTGATAGCAGGCATCAATCTGATTTATTATAGCATTGAATTTACCTCTTTCAGTTCTGTAAATCTGGTCATTGTGGTCAACTCTGGCAACAGGCTTGTTGGTAGGAATTGCAACAACGTCAAGTTTATAGATTTCCTTGAATTCGTCTTCTTCTGTCATAGCAGTACCGGTCATACCTGAAAGTTTATCATAAAGACGGAAAAAGTTCTGGAATGTTATAGTAGCAAGTGTTTTTGATTCACGTGCAATCTTAACGCCTTCCTTAGCCTCGATAGCCTGATGAAGTCCGTCATTGAATCTTCTTCCGAGCATAAGACGACCAGTAAATTCATCAACAATTATAACTTCACCGTCTTTTACAACATAGTCAATATCAGATTTCATAATACCATTAGCTTTTATAGCCTGATTGATATGATGTAACAATGTCATATGTTCAGGATCCATAAGGTTTTCAATTCCGAATGCCCTTTCAGCTTTTTTGATACCTTGAAGAGTAATTGTTGCATTCTTTGCCTTTTCATCAATGATATAGTCAGCAGTCTGATTTGCTTCTTCCTGGTCAACTTTATCATCCATTTCAACTACTGTTACAGATGTGAGAGTTTTAGCAAACATATCAGCCTTTGTGTAAAGGTCTGTAGATTTATCACCACGTCCGGAAATGATAAGCGGAGTACGTGCCTCATCAATAAGAATTGAATCGACTTCATCGACTATTGCAAAACTGTGACCCCTTTGTACCATATCTTTTTTATGTATAACCATATTGTCACGGAGATAGTCAAAACCGAGTTCATTGTTTGTACCGTATGTAATGTCGCAAGCATAAGCTTCACGTCTTTCATCATTTGTAAGACCGTGGAGAATACAGCCTACTGTAAGACCAAGAAATCTGTGAACTTTACCCATTTCTTCAGCCTGAGTTTTTGCAAGGTAATCGTTTACAGTTACTACGTGTACACCTTTACCATCAAGAGCATTGAGATATGATACAACACACGCAACGAGAGTTTTACCTTCACCAGTCTTCATTTCAGCAATACGTCCCTGATGAAGAACTATTGCACCGATAAGCTGAACTTCAAATGGCTTCTTTCCGAGAACACGCCAAGCTCCTTCCCTTACTGTAGCAAAAGCTTCCGGAAGAATATCATCAAGAGTTTCTCCAGCCTCCAGCCTGTCCTTGAACTCAAAAGTTTTAGCTTTGAGTTCAGCATCAGAAAGCTTGCCGTACTCCTCATCAAGAGCAAGAATTTTATTTTTAATAGGTTCTATTCTTGCGAGTTCCCTTTTACTGTGTGATCCAAAAATCGTACTTAAAAATCCCATTTGTTTACCGCCTTTACTAATATGAATTAAAAATTAAGAATTCATAATTATGAATTATAAATTATGCATTATGAATTACTTTCAGTTACCTCGACAATTTTTATACCGGCATCGTTTACTGCCGATTCTGTTGCACAGAATACAATTGAACCGAATTTTTTGTCATTCTTTATACTTACAAATTTATAACTGTCACTGTATTTGCTTTCAAGCTTTTCACCTATGACATCAACAGCCTGTTCATCATCAAGCCAGTAGAATTCTATATAATCACCGTTTTCTCTCTGGGCAGAAAGATGAGAACCAGTAAATTTACCGTCTTCATCAACCCTGTTTGATACCTTTATAGAATACTGTGCATTTTCAAGATTGGTCATCATTTCATCGTCGTCAGGATAATACGTGCCGTTTTTTCCGTCACCGCATCCAGTTAGCATAAGACACGAAATACAAGCAGATAAAATCATACATAAACCTTTTTTCATTTTTATATACTTCCTTTCCCTTTTATAATTCATAATTAAGAATGCATAATTATGAATTATTAATGATGCATTCTTAATTATGAATTATTAATTATAAAAAAAGACACCCCCAACCGGAATCGAACCGATATTTAAGTCTTAGGAGGACCTCGTTCTATCCATTAAACTATGGGGGCGTGTCTGAATAATATTATATCACACATTTTTTTAAAATTCAAGCATTTTTTAAATAAAAATCAGAATAATTTAGAATTCATAATTCATAATGCAAAATTCATAATGCATAATTATGAATTAATGATTCATAATTATGCATCTTTAATTATAAATTTATATTATTCTGGCTTTACTTCTGGATTTTCTTCCGGTTTATTTTCTTCAGATTTTGTTTCCGGTTCATCAAGAGTATATTCGAGTTCGCCTTTCATAAGCTTATCAAAGTCATCACCATCAATTTTTTCATATCTGATAAGATACTGTGCAAGTTCGTGAAGCTTATCGATATGTTCAGTAAGGATTTGTTCGCACTGCTTATATGCATTTGTTATAATGCTCTTAACTTCATTGTCGATTTCAGATGCAACAGCCTCACTGTAGTTTCTTGTATGTCCATAATCCCTGCCGAGGAATACTTCATCATTATCAGAACCATAGAGAACTGTTCCGAGTTTTTCTGAAAATCCGTATTTTGTAACCATATTTTTTGCAGTATTGGTTGCGTGTTCAATATCGCTTGATGCACCTGTACATATATCATCAAGTACAAGAGCTTCCGCACATCTTCCACCAAGAGTCATAACAATATCTTCTCGCATTTTTGTTCTTGAAACGTGACTGTTGTCATTTACAGGACGGGTCATAGTAAGACCTGCCGCCATACCTCTCTGAATTACAGTAACCTGATGCACTTTATCCTGAGTTTCAAGATAATATGCAGCAACTGCGTGTCCTGCCTCGTGATATGCAGTGATTTTTCTGTCACGTTCTGTAACTATTCTTGATTTCTTTTCAGGACCTGCAATAACTTTCAGTGTAGCCTCTTCGATATCAGATTCGACAATAGCGTGTCTGTTTTGTCTTGCGGCAAGGAGTGCAGCTTCATTGAGAAGATTTTCAAGGTCTGCACCTGTAAATCCCTGAGTAGTCTTTGCGATAATCTTAAGGTCAACGTCAGGACCCAAAGGCTTATTTTTTGCGTGAACTTTGAGAATTTCTTCACGACCCTTTACATCTGGATATCCTACAACTATCTGACGGTCAAAACGTCCCGGACGAAGTAATGCAGGGTCAAGAATATCACGTCTGTTTGTAGCAGCTATTACAATAACGCTTTCATTTCCTGTAAAACCGTCCATTTCTACAAGAAGCTGATTGAGGGTTTGTTCACGTTCATCGTGACCGCCACCCATTCCTGCACCTCTGTGACGACCTACAGCATCAATTTCATCAATAAAGATAATTGACGGTGAATGTTTCTTAGCCTGTTCAAACAAATCCCTTACTCTGGAAGCTCCGACTCCGACGAACATTTCAACGAAATCTGAACCGGAAATCGGGAAGAATGGACAACCAGCTTCTCCCGCAACGGCCCTTGCAAGAAGAGTTTTACCAGTTCCGGGAGGTCCCATAAGAAGTACGCCTCTTGGAATTTTTGCACCGATTTCCTTATACTTGCTTGAATTTTTAAGAAAATCTACAATTTCTTCAAGTTCCTGCTTTTCTTCATCAGCACCGGCAACATCTGCAAAAGTAGCTTTTCTGGCACTTGCTGTATTTTTCAGATTAGCTTTGCCAAAATTATTATACTTTCCGCCTGCACCTGTCTGCTTCATCATAATGTAAATAAATATAACGGCAAGAACTACCATTATAAGAGTAGGAATAAGTGACAAAAGCCACGTATTATCTGTTATCTTATAATAGTCCTGTGCAAGGGGTTCGTCAGGATACTTTGCATTGTATTCTTTTCTGTAATCTTTTGTGTCTTCACGGAATATGGCAACGCTTGGGACATTATATCTTATTTTATTTTTTCCGTCCCTGAGTTCAAGAACAAGCTCACCGCTTCCGAGGTCAAGCGTGTATCCCTTTACTTTGTATTCATCGAAATAACTTAGAATTTCTGAATACTCAACCGTTTTTCCTCCGCCCGATATTCTCGACATCACAAAATAAACGCCGAAAACTGCAATCATAAAAACAAGGATATAAGCTAAAAAGCCTTTATTTTTATTTTTTCCTGATGCCAAAATTTACAACTCCTATCTTTCATTTTATTATTTCCGGATTTTTCCTGAAATCTGATAAAATTTCGGGATTTGCAAAAGAAATATTATTTGCAGGGATTTTTCCGGCACTCCCTTTTCGCTGTCATATAATATAATGCCATAAACAAACTTATTTGTCAATAGTATGGCGAAAAATAACAATACAATTAATAATTAAGAATTAAAAATTCATAATTATGAATTATGCAGTATTCCGATGTATTTTAAATTACGGTAATGTTCCGCATAGTCTAGACCATAACCAACAATAAAATGATTTTCAATCTCAAAACCTGTATAGTCAGCTTTCAGAGGTACTCTACGTCTTGAAGGTTTATCAAGAAGAGTACAGATTTTAAGTGATTCAGGATTTCTTTCAAGAAGTTCAGGAATAAGATATGAAAGCGTCATACCAGTATCAAG
>CAMWNQ010000048.1 GCA_947175655.1 uncultured Clostridia bacterium
ATTTTATAGTAATTAATATTATACCGAATTAAATAAAAAAATCAATCTTTTATGGTCGAATTTACCAACGGCATATTATTTTTCGGAACTTTGCACAAAAATTAATTATTATTTTTTTTCAAAATGCCACGAATAATCAAGCATATCCGGTGTATAGTTTTCAAGTTTTTCAAGAAGAGGAAGTACATCTTTTTTTGCGGATTCAAGGTCGTGTTCAAGATAGTTTCCGCACTCAATTTCACTCAATCCCGGAATTTCATCATTATATTCTGATATAAATTTATAAGAATCCTTTACAAGCTTTATTGCATCCTTATGATTCATATTTCTTGTGAGAAGATAGAAACCTGTTCTGCAACCCATTGGCCCTACATAGATTACATTGTCTTTGAATTCTGAATTTCTTGCAAATGTCGCAAAAAGATGTTCTATAGTATGCAGTGATGGATTTGATATGTATACTCCACCGTTTGGCTTTACCATTCTTACATCATATGTTACAATATCTCCGTCAATCCTTGATATGTACATTCCTACTCCAAATTTTGTATGGTCTACCTGAAAACTTGCTATTTTATTCATAATAAAATCCTCCATGTTAAAAATTATTTAAAAATGTTTAAAATATCATCATCTGTCTCGGCACTTATTTCAGTCAGATTTATTTTGCTTTCCGGTGGTGGTTTTATTGAAAGCTTTCCGCATTGAAGTGCCTGACGTGATATTACTCTGTGATTTCCTCCATACATTTCATCGCCTGCCAGAGGGTGTCCGATATGCGAAAAATGTACTCTTATCTGATGAGTTCTTCCTGTTTCAAGATGTATTTCAAGCATTGAATAGTTTTCATTGCAAAAAATACGTCTATAATGTGTTACAGCTTTTTGTCCGTCCTGACGAATACATCTTAAAATTATTGATTCTTTTTCCCTTGCAATAGGGGCATCAATAGTCCCATATTCGTCAGTTATACCCTCGACGACTGCATAATACGTTTTTTCTATATTCCCCTGTAATACTGATGCTGTATATGCATTTTTCGCAACGGCACATAATCCTGAAGTATCACGGTCAAGACGGTTTATGGGTCTGAATGTCAAATTTGGATATAAATATGCAAAGTAATTTCCCAGTGTATCACCCTGATGCTTTATTGATGGGTGTATTGGAATGCCTGCCGGTTTATTGAATACTATAAGATTTTCATCTTCATAAGCGATTTTTATTCTGGAATTTTTTAAATCTGGATTTGCATCAAGAAATTTTTCATCTTTTAAATTTAGGATAATAGTATCTCCGTCTGAAACAGTGTCTACTGTTCTTATATGCTCTCCATTTTTTGTAATTCCGTCCGGTATGCGTTTAAGTTTCTTCAGCAGACGTTTTGAGATTCCCTTTTCTGTCAGGAATTTTTGGACAGTTATGGGATTTTCTGTGCATACTATAAATTTCATTGCATTCACTCTCCTTTATACATATATTTATATAGAGTGTTAAAGATGAGAAGAATTCCGGAAGAGCTGATATAAATCCAAAAGGTATAAGCATAACTCCTGTATAAAATAATATGATTTTAAGAAGACCTCTTCTTGCATTTTTCATTATCCTAAATGATATTATTGAAAGTCTGAAAATGCCTATATCTTTTTCTTTTATTATCAAAAATGGCAGTGCTGAAATACCAAGAACTATCCAGATCCATAAAATAAGTGATAATACTGTAAGCGTTACGGAATGAACAGCAAGAAAAACTGTATTTGGATTTCCGTTTTCATATCCTCTGAAAATTATATTTACTGATGTGATTCCGAAAAATACTGATGGCATAAGAAATATTAAAGATACTGTTTTTATTATTATAATACTGTTCAGATTTTTTATGAAGATGCCTGAATTTTTAAAATCAGGAATCTGTATATTTAATATGCTTAGAAAAAAGCGTATTATCGGAGATATGACTGCTGATAATGTCAGCACTTTAAGAAAGATGCATATAAAATCAAATAATATCCATGCAACAGGGGATTTATAGAAAAGTTCCATAGGCTTGAAATCTGTTAGATATAATACAATGCTTGCTGTACAGAGTTCTGCTAATCTGAAAAAAACTATTATTGCCGGAATACATAATGATATTAAAAAAGCTTCTGCTTTTCTGCCTTTTAATGATACCTTTGAATATTCTCTTATTTGATAAAGTTTCACAAAAATCACCCCATTAATACTTATACACTTTTTATTTATATTTTGCGGTAATTTTTGTTTTTTATTCTTTATAATTATTTATTATTTCAAAATTCTTCAGATTCTGGTATTCTTTCATATGGAACTACTCCGAATATTTCAAATGCCTGTGACTGTTGCCACATCTTTGCTGTTACCATTACTTCAAATCCTTCACCTGCTGGACATTTTAATGTCTTAGGGTCAATTTTGGGGATACCAAATCCGGCAAGCATATTTGATATTACTCCATAATGTGTTATGATTGCACTGTGTGTTATATCTTCATACATCATATCCATTATTATTTCATGAAGAGCTTTATATGTTCTTGCAGAAAGTTCTTCAATGCTTTCACCATCAGGTGGACGTTTGGAGATGCCTCCTTTTATCCAATCCCTGTATTCTTCAAGATTTATAATATCTTTTATATTTTTTCCCTCAAAGCTTCCGAAATCCAGTTCTCTGAGATTGTCCACTATACAAAGCTGTTTTTCAGGAAAAAGTATTTCTGATGTCTCTGTGCAACGCTTTAATGGTGAACTGTATACTTTGTCAACTCTGGGATATTCAAATTCTTCTTTTTTATTAAAAAGTTCAGCTGTTCCAAAATCAGACAGCGAATAGTCAGTACGGCTTCCTATGTAGATTCCTTTTTGATTTGCCATTGTCTGACCGTGACGTATCAGGCTTATTCTGTATGCTTTCAAATTATCATTCCTTTCATATAATTTCGGACAAGTCAAGTGGTAAATATAAACAAAATTCCTGACTGATTTTTTACACGTTGTCGAAAATGTCAAACTATGCCTCCGAAAGTTTAAATTATTTCACTTAAATGGATATTTACTTATTATACAATTTGTATTATAATATATTATATATTATATCATATTTCGTAGATTAATGCAAGAAAATAAATATTTGTAAGGAGAAAAATATTATGAATTCTGATTTTGCTAGAATAATTACTCTTCAGAGAAAAGAAAGACAGATTAGCCAGAAACAGGCAGCCGCAGACTTGGGAATCTCTCAGGCTTTGCTATCTCATTATGAAAAGGGAATAAGAGAATGTGGACTTAACTTTCTTGTAAAGATTGCTGATTACTATAATGTTTCATGTGATTATCTTCTTGGAAGAACTCCCGAACCTGAAGGAAAAGTTATCAGTATTGAGGAAATCCCTGATGATGATGGAAATAATAAAATGCCATCACCTCAGATTATTAACTTTAACAGAAAAATAGTAAATAATTCAATAAGCTTGTTGTTTAGCCTTGCACAGAAGGCAGGAAGTATTACACTTATAAAAGAAGTTGGTTCTTATCTGATGCTTTCTGTTTACAAACTGTTCAGACTGATATATAATGCTAATCCTCATAATGACCAGAAACTTTTCAGGATACCTAAAGTTATAGCTAATGATAGTGCTGATGCTATTATAGCTATGAGTGAAGCTGATGTAAAAGCTTCTTCCTGTGGAATATCTCTTGATGGAAATGACAGCATTACTAATTTTGATACTCTTTATCTTACTACTTCAACTATATCAAAAGACTATCCCCAGTATTCGTCATCACTTTTCAAATTAATTCAGATAAGCGAGGACAGTATAACAAGAACACGTACTGGATATGGTGCATCGAATAAGAAATAATATATTAAGCATAATAAGAATAATTAGTTTTATTTTGTATAAAATAGCTTATATTAAATTATCTGAGGTTTTATAATATGAAAAAACTTAACAGTATAAAAGTGCCTCATAATAAAAATACAAAAGATTGTATGATTGAAAAAATACCATTACCTCCTTTTGTAAAAATACCAATGCTTATGAATATGGGCAGTCCCTGTAATCCTATAGTAAAAATAAAGGATACTATATCTGTTGGGCAGAAAATAGGTGATTCAGATGCACTTTTTTCTGTTCCTGTATATTCCAGCGTTTCGGGAACAGTAAAGGCTATATCGGATTATAGAATTTCTGACGGAAGTTTATGTAAAGCTGTTGAAATAGAATGTGATAATCTGCAAAATATTTCTGATTCAGTTAAACCTTCAGAAATTAATAGCCGTGAAGATTTTGTAAAAGCTGTTCGTGAAAGCGGGCTTTCAGGTCTTGGCGGTGCTGGATTTCCAACACATATAAAATTGAATCCTAAAAATAAAATAAATACTCTTATTGTCAATGGTGCTGAATGTGAGCCGTATATTACATCTGATTACCGTATTATGATTGAACATGCTGATGAAATAATTGAGGGTCTGAATTTTATTTCAAAAATGCTTGATATTCCGAATGTTATAATAGGAATAGAGAAAAATAAACCAGAAGCTATAAAATTATTTTCCGAAAAACTTCAGAATATTAATAATATCAATGTTATTAGCTTGCCATCGCTTTATCCTCAGGGAGCTGAAAAAGTTCTTATTTATACTTCTTTAGGAAAAATTGTTCAGGAAGGTAAATTGCCATCTGATTATGGTATCATTGTTATTAATGTATCTACTGTATATTATCTCAATGTCTACTTTAAAACCGGAATGCCACTTATAAACCGTGTTGTTACTGTTGACGGCGATACTGTTAAAAAAGCCGGAAATTATCTTGTACCTATTGGGACATCTTTTGATTATATTCTCGGTTATGCACAATGTGAAAAAGATAAAATAAACAAGCTTATTGCAGGTGGTATGATGATGGGTATAACAGTATATGATATAAATCAACCCGTTTCAAAAATAAATAATGCAATTTTAGCTATGAATAAAATTAATATTCCTAAAGAAATAGCCTGTATCAGATGCGGACGCTGTATGAATGCCTGCCCTGTCAATCTTATGCCTATGGAGATTGAAAGAGCTTATAAAAAAAAGAATACTGAAATGCTTTTGAAATATAAAGTCAATTTATGTATTAACTGCGGATGCTGTACGTATATTTGTCCTTCAAAAAGAAAGCTTGCTGAAACAAATCAGCTTGCAAAATTGCTTATATCATCTATAAAGAAAAAATAAAAGACATAAATATAAACAGAAAGGACATATGAATATGTTTAAAGTAACTGCATCTCCTCATATAACGGATAATATGACTACTCAGAAAATAATGCTGTGTGTTATAATTTCACTTCTTCCGGCTTTAATAGGCGGATTTATAACTTTGGGATTGCGTGTTTTGACAGTAACCCTTATATGTGTTGTTTTCAGTGTTTTATTTGAGTATCTTATGAGAATCATTATGAAACGTCAGAATACTATCTCAGATTTGAGTGCAGTTGTTACCGGTATGCTTTTAGCTATGAATCTTCCTGTAACTATTCCAATATGGCAGGCTATTACAGGTTGTTTTGTTGCAATAGTCATAGCCAAGCAATTATTCGGCGGACTTGGTCAGAATTTTGTAAATCCGGCAATTCTGGGAAGAATTGTTTTAATGCTTTCTTTTACTGCTGATATGACAACTTGGATAAAAGTAAAACATTCTGGATATGTTGATGCATTAACTGGTGCTACTCCTCTTGTAAGCAAAGACGCATCATATATAGATTTGTTTCTGGGAAATACAGGCGGTTGTATAGGAGAAGTCTGTGCATTGGGAATCATCATAGGTGGTTTTTTTCTCATTTTTATGAAGATTATTTCTCCTGTAACACCATTTGCTTTTATTGGTGCTGTTGCGGTTCTGGAATTTATTGCTGGAAATGACCCTTTATATCATACACTTGCCGGAGGTCTTCTTCTTGGGGCATTTTTTATGGCTACTGATTATGTTACAACTCCTATTACTTCAAAGGGCAAGCTGATATTTGGTGTTGGATGCGGAATAATTACTTTTGTGATAAGAGAGTTCGGAGGATATCCAGAAGGTGTATCTTTTGCTATACTTTTTATGAATATTGTTACACCATACATTGATAATTTTACTGCTGTTAAGCCTCTTGGTGCAGTGTATATCAAAGATGAGAAAGAGGACAACTAATATGAAAAAACTTTTTCCTTCTATTGTACTTGCCATTGTATGTATTGCTGTAAGCGGACTTCTTGCATTTGCAAATAAACTGACTCAACCTAAAATAGCTCAGGCAAATGAAGAAAAATTAAACAGAAGTCTTACAGATGTATTCGGTGATGCTGATTATAGAATATCCGGTAAATCATTTGAAAATGTAAACAGGATTATTACTGATGAAAAAAATCGTGTTATATTTGATATTACTGTTGACGGATATGAAAAAAACGGTATTCAGGCTCTTATCGGAATAGACAGTGACGGTAAAATATGCGGTATAGGGATTGTATCTTTAAAAGAAACTGCCGGAGTCGGTACTAAAATTAAAGATGATAAATATATTCAAAAATATATAGGTCTGGATAATGATAATTTTCCTGATGATACTGTAATTTCAGGCGCTACGTATTCTTCAAAAGGTATGAGAAATGCCGTTTCTGTTGCTATGAATATATATGAATCTCAGAAAGGTGAAGGATTTTAAATGAGTAACAGTAATTTTAAAGAGTTTACCAAAGGCATTATAAAACAGAATCCTGTACTTGTAAGTCTTCTGGGAATGTGTCCGACTCTTGCGGTAACAGGACAGGCTATAAATGGTCTGGGTATGGGAATAGCTACCACTTTTGTACTGTTTTGTTCAAATATTATAATTTCTCTTCTTAAAAATGTAATTCCAAAAGAAGTAAAACTGCCATGTTATATAGTAATTATTGCGGGATTTGTAACGATTGCTGAATTTCTTCTGCACGGTTTTATGCCATCTTTATATGAAAGTCTGGGAACTTTTCTTTCACTTATAACTGTTAATTGTATTATTCTCGGACGTGCTGAGATGTTTGCTTCAAAAAATAAAGTTCTGCCTTCAATGTTAGATGCTCTTGGAATGGGTACAGGTTTTACTCTTGCATTATTCCTGATGGGGTCGGTAAGGGAGATTTTTGGTTCTGGACAATGGCTTGGTATGGATATTGCAGTATTTGAAAATATTAAGCCTATGACAGTATTTGTAATGCCTGCCGGAGGTTTTTTTGTTTTAGGTTGTATAATAGCATTTCTGAATAAAATAGCAGGAAAAAGACCTCCTCAGAAAACAGGATGTGCAGGATGTCCAAACAGTTCAAAATGTTTGAGGGATTCTGAAGAGGAGGTATTAAAAAAATGAGTTCTGTTTTTTCAATAATGATTTCTGCTATACTTACTGATAATTATGTGCTTTCACAGTTTAAAGGCATATGTCCTTTTCTGGGAGTATCAAAAAAATTATCTTCAAGTCTTGGAATGGGTCTTGCTGTCATATTTGTTATGACCTGTGCATCTGTTGTAACATATCCTGTGTATTCTCTTATACTTGAACCCTTTAATTTAGAATATCTTCGTACAGTTGCTTTTATACTTATTATTGCATTATTTGTTCAGCTTGTAGAAATTGCTATGAAAAAGACTTTGCCTTTTTTATATCGTTCACTTGGAGCATATCTTCCTCTTATAACTACAAATTGTGCAGTATTAGGTGTGACCCTTGCAAATATTGACAATGAGTTTAATTTTATGGAAAGTATATTGAATGCTTTTTTTGTAGGCGTAGGATTTACTCTTGCACTTATACTTTTTACAGGAGTACGCTCAAAGCTGGAAGACTGTGATATTCCTGAAGCTTTTAAAGGTATACCTATAACTCTTGTTTCAGCATCAATAGTATCTCTTAGCTTTATGGCTTTTTCAGGACTTTAATAAACATTGTTAAACAGGGAGCTGATGAAATGGATTATTTTATTCCGGTATTAATTTTTGCAGTACTTGGTATTGTTTCGGGTATGCTTCTTACTTTTGCATCAAAGATATTTGCTGTAAAAAAAGATGAACGTATAGAAAAAATAAACAACTCTCTGCCTAATGCAAACTGTGGAGCTTGTGGATATGCCGGATGTGCAGATTATGCAGATGCTATTGTAAAAAATAATGCTCCGGCTAATCTTTGCAGACTTGGTGGTGCTGATGTTACAAAACTTATTTCAAAGGTTATGGGTGTTGAAGCAGAAATCAGAGAACGTTCTGTTGCGGTTCTTCACTGCAACGGGAACTGTAATGTTACATCTAAAAAATTTGATTTCAGTGGTCTTGATTCCTGTAAGGCTGTTTCAAGATTTTATGGCGGTGATGGTCTTTGTGCATATGGCTGTATAGGCCTGGGGGATTGTGTCAAGGTATGTGAAGGTCATTGTATTTCAATAAAAGATAAAATTGCTAATATTAATATATCAGAATGCGTATCGTGTGGAAAATGTGTTAAAACTTGTCCACACGGATTGTTTTCACTCAGACCGGTTTCAAAATATATTGAGGCTAGATGTTCTTCAAAAGATAATGGAAAAATTACAAGTCTTGTCTGTAAAAATGGTTGTATTGCCTGTAAACTTTGCGAAAAGAAATGTCCTTCTGATGCAATACATGTGATAGATTTTCATTCTGTTATAGATTATGATAAATGCATAAACTGCGGTGAATGTTATAAGGTATGCCCTACTGGTACTATTGTTAATACTATGGAAAATATCATATGCAACAAAAAACAGACGGAAGATTAATATTTTCCGCCTGTTATATTTTTCTTTTGTTCTTTTTTGATATTTTATTCGAGATTTAAATTTCTTTTTATAATTGCATTTGAAGCAAAGAATAATCCGACTGCTACCAATATAAAATATAATGCATATACAAGCATAATACTTTCAATGCTCATATGTGAGTTAGATGAGTCTATCATTTGTGTTATTATTGTTATGAATACATTGTTTAATATAAGCGATGCAATTGCAAGAACAGCTTCTATTCCCTTTTTGCCCTTTGATACAAGACTTGAAATTGATACACAGGTATAACAGCAGAAAATTAATGCACAGTATGCTGAAAGTACTGTAATAAATCCTGTAAGCGCTGTAAGCGGATATTCCATAACTACTTTTATTGCATTGTTTATTTCGTTTACCATATCTAAAATATCATCTGTTCCCAGAAATGCTATAATCATACTTATAAATGTTAATACATTGAATATTAAATATGTAATTAATCCTGCTACAAATTTTGTTATTATATGATAGTAGGATGGAACAGGAAGTGTATGCATCAGATATCCTTCGTCACCAAAGAGATTTTTCTGAAATCTTGATACGCTTGAAAAAAGTGCATAGAAATTCAATCCTGCAAGTCCTATTACAAAAATTACTGTCATAAACATAAATGATATAAATAGCGAGGGAATGCTTGAAATATTTTTATCAAAAAGCGTAAAGATTCTTATTAATAATGCCATTCCTAATGATATTATTGCAATCATCGGAATTTTATTGAGCATTGCTCTCATTTCGTGTTTTATAAGTTTTATCAGCATCTGAATACCTCCCTGAAAAGCTGGTCTATTGACATGTTTTTTGCTTCTCTTAAATCATCAGCATATCCGTGAATTCTTAAATGTCCGTACTGAATCATAACAACATCATCAAGAATAGTTTCAATATCCTGAATAAGATGAGTTGATATTACAACTGATGCTTCCGGATTGTAATTAGTTATTATTGTATTCATTATATAATCTCTTGCAGCAGGGTCAACTCCAGCAATCGGTTCATCAAGAAGATAGAGTTTTGCATTTCTGCTCATAACAAGTATAAGCTGTACTTTTTCTTTAGTACCCTTTGACATTGTTTTTATCTTGTCTTTGGGATTTATATTAAGTCGCTTAAGCATATCATAGGCAAGTTCTTTTCTGAAGTCAGCATAAAAATCACAGAAAAAGTCAATTATATTTTCTACTGTCATCCATAATGGTATGTAATTTCTTTCTGGAAGATATGACACTATAGATTTTGTTTCAGGTCCTACTTCAAGACCATTTACTAATATTTTTCCTTTTGATGGTTTGAGCAGTCCACATATAAGCTTTATAAGAGTTGTCTTACCGCTTCCGTTTGGCCCTAAAAGTCCGATTATCTTACCACTTTCTAAAGTGAGGTCTAAATCCATAAGAGCTTCTTTATTTCCATAAAGCTTGCAGAGACCTTCGCATTTTAAAATTTCAGACATAACTAAATCCTTTCTTGTTTTAATTGTAGTTATTATTTATGATTTCTATTATTTCTTCTTTTTGTAATCCTAGCTTGGTCATTCTTTTAAAGAATATATCCAGTTCTTTTTTTGCAGTTTCTGTTTTAAGATTTTTTATCATGTCTACATCATTTGTTATATATTTTCCTGATGTACGCATTGAAAATATAAGACCTTCTCTTTCAGTTTCCATAAGAGCTTTCTGCATTGTATTTGGATTTACTCTTGCATCTTCTGCCAGTTCTCTTACTGATGGTATACGCTGACCGGCAGTATATTCACCTGAAATAACCTTGGCTTTTATTTCTTCCATAATCTGCATATAAACTGGTTTTTCGTTATTAAAGTCCCACACATTGAAACACCTCCGGTGACATAATACTGTATTAATGCATTAGTACAATAATATATTAACACATTATTTTACATTTGTCAAGAGCTTTTTTAAAATTTATGTGAAAAAATAAAAAAACCGTGAATTAAAAGAATCACGGCTAAATTAAATAAAAATGAAACCAAATAAAAATTGAGGGGGAATGTGGATTATTAGAATTTAAAAATGTAAATAAAAATAATCTGAAAAGGAAGTTAAAGGGATTACCTGCATTCCAAAGAAATGAAAAGGAATTACATAACCCTCCTCAGTAGTTTAAATACATTATATACTATTTTGTAAAAGCTGTCAAGAGTCTGGGAAAATTTAAAAATAATTTTGTAAAAACTTACAATCATTATATAGATACTTTGTGGAATATTAATATAGTATTATATTTGGTTTACACAGATAAACTTATGGGAAATTCT
>CAMWNQ010000049.1 GCA_947175655.1 uncultured Clostridia bacterium
AATCTGAAAATAACGGTATAATATAAAAGTATAAATTATCTGTATTTTTTTGACAGATGAAATAAATTATAAAGGCAAGTGTTTTTATGAAAAAACCAATAAGATTTTATCTTTCCGTTTTTGGTGGAAAATTAATGATTAAGCTTATGCGAATGATGAAAAGAAATGCAACGAATCTCCCTGGAGAAGCATCTCTGATATTTTTTCCTAAACTTCTTAACTATATTGATATGCCTGAAGAAGTCATAGTAATTACAGGAACAAATGGGAAAACTACCGTTTCAAATATGATTTCTGATATCCTTGAAGGCAACGGCTGTAAATTCATCTCAAACCGTTTCGGAGGAAATGTAGATACCGGCATAGCCTCAATACTTCTTGACAACTGTACTTTCGGAGGAAAATGCCGTGCAAAAATGGCTGTATTTGAAGTAGATGAAAGAAGTGCAGGAAGAATACTTCCATTTGTAAAGCCAAGCTATCTGGTATGTACAAATTTACAGCGTGATTCTATGAAAAGAAATGCACATACTGAATATATCTTCAATTTTCTTAACAACAATATATCAGGAAATACTAAACTTATCCTCAATGCTGATGATATTATAAGTTCCTCACTGCGTCCTGAAAATAAAAGAGCTTATTTCGGAATAACCCGTCAGCAGAATGAAGAATCAAATGATAAAAGCATAATCTGTGATGCTGTATTATGTCCGAAATGCAAATCACATCTTGTATTTGATTTCAAACGATATAATCATATAGGACAGGCACACTGTGAAAAATGCGGATATAAAAATCCTGATGCAAATTACTGTGTTGAAAGTATCGATTACAAAAACAAAAAACTTGTTATAAATCATAATGGCATTAAAGAAGAATATCCGCTTGTTGAAAAAAGAATAACAGATATATATAATACATCTGCTGCTATTGCCCTTACAAGAGAATTCGGAGTGTCTCAGGAAAACATTGTAAAAATGCTATCAAAGACAAAAATAGTAAAAACACGATATGATAATTATAAAATTGGAAACCACGAGGTTATAATATCTCTTGCAAAAGGTCAGAATCCTGTTGCCTGTTCTGGAGTCTGCAATGCTGTTTCAAAAGAAACAGGAAACAAAGCAGTCATAATGATTCTTGAAGATTTCTATGATGCACAGAAGACTTCTGAAAATCTTGCTTGGATTTATGAAACCGATTTTGAATATCTCAAAGATGAAAGTATAAAACAGATTATAGTCGGAGGCAAACGCTGTTCGGACTATCTTCTCAGACTGCTTATGGCTGGTATCGATAAAGATAAAATAAGCATATGTGATTCTGAAACTGATACTGTATCATACCTCAAACCTGAAAATGTTGAAAAAATTATGATTATGTATGATCTTTTTAATACAAAATCACTTGAAGAAATCAAATCACAGCTTGAAGAAAAACTGGGAGGAAAATAAAAATGACTGTTGAAATTTTATATTCAGAAGTATGTAATCTTTTCGGAGATATAGGAAACGTAAGATATCTTGAAAAATCACTTCCAGATGCTGAATTTATATATACACGTCTGGGAGAAAAACCATTTTTTGCGAAAAATAAAACAGATTTGATATATCTCGGTTCAATGAGTGAAAGCGTTCAGGAACTTGTAATAAAAGAACTTTCAGTATACAGGTCAAGACTTGAAGAAATGATAAAAAACAATACAGCTTTTATAATAACTGGAAATGCTGTTGATATATTCGGGAAATCCATAGTTGATGAAAATGGTGATGCTGTAAAAGGTCTCGGTCTGATTGATATGAAAGTGACACGTGATATGAATCATCGTTACAGTGGTTTTGTGCTTTCAGAAAGGGATAATCTTGAATTTGTAGGATTTCAGGCACAGTTTACTGAAACTTTTCTTGAAGATGAAAGTCAGAAATTCCTGACAGTAAAAAAAGGCAGAGGAATGAATGAAAAATCAGATTATGAAGGCATTAAAATAAACAATTTCTATGCAACAAATCTTTTAGGTCCTTTTTTACTTGTAAATCCATTATTCACCAAAAAATTTCTTTCAGATATAACCGGAACTGATATAAAAATTGCATTTGAATCAGAATCAATAGAAGCATATAAAAAACGTGTTGAGGATTTCAAAAATCCTTCAATAAAAGTACACTAATTCAGGACGGTAAATATGGAAAATTTAAAAAATCAATTCAGAATTATTATAAAGTCCAAGACAATAAATGAGATGTTCAGCAATATAACTCAGGACATTATCGAATTTATAGCATTCATACCCATCATTATTATGACTCTTTCTCCCTTATATCAACTCATTAAAAACTTTTTTATATCATATCACTATACATTTACTATAAATTCAATAAATCAGATAGCCGGAATACTCGGTATATTTTTACTGATTCTGTTTATCGGAAAAAACATTGCTGAAAAGCGTAAAATATCTGAATTGATTAAAGAAAACAAAACAATGATGTTTTTTATAATCTTTTCCGCACTAATGATAATATCAACTGTTATAAATGGATTTAATGATTATGTTTTCCACGGTGACAGATACAGAAATGAAAGTCTTTTCACATATCTGATATATTTCTTGATATATTTTTTCTGTGCCTCACTTATAAAAAACGGAAAATTAAAATCAGTTGCAATTTACACATATATCTCAGGAAGTATTGTAATAGGGATATTTTCTATTATACACGTTTTTTTTACACCTATTGAACAATTTTCACACTATATGGCAGATATTGAAAGACATCAATTAACATCTATATTTATGCAGTTCAATCACTATGGATATTATCTTCTTATGGCAATACTTCTGAGCAGTTCGATGTTTATTCTTGAAAAAAGCAGAACGCTTAAAATATTATGTATGTTCAGTTTTATATTGAATGTTGTAGTGCTGATAATAAACAATACTTTTGGCTGTTATCTTGCCTGTTTTCTTGCTATGATATTTAATATAATAGTTCTCCACATAAAAGAAAGAAAAATAAATAAAAATGCAGTTTTTATGCTGATATGCTTTATAGCGATTTCCTGTATAATGACTCTGTGGTATAATACAATATTCACCAATATATACACCTTCATACTGGACATATTAAAAATTGCCAGAAACTCAGAAGATGCTGAAAATGCAGGCACTCACAGGTGGAAACTCTGGAAATATACAGCAAGCTACATAAAGGAAAAGCCAGTTTTTGGATTTGGTGTTGAAGGTATATCTCAGAGATTAGATAAGGATACCGGAGTTGACCGTTCACATAATGAATTCTTGCAATACTCTGCTTTTTTCGGTATACCATCAGCAATAATATATATATGCGGTGTTATGACAGTATTTTTTGAAGGTCTTAAAAATAAAAGCAAACTCGACATATATACAATTACTGCAATAATCACAGCTTTTGGTTATCTTGTATCGTCATTTTTTGGAAATACAATGTATTACACTGCACCGTTCTTATTTATATTTCTAGGATTTGCATTTACAGGTAACAACAAAATAATCAAGAATAATAAAGGAGATTAAAAAATGAATAAAAAAGAAACTTCTGAAATTAAAAAGAATTTTTCAGATAAAAGCGGTTTTTTCATAATGGAAAAAGTTCTTACAGCCTTTGTCGACTCGGAAAAAAATGTAAGATATCAGAATATTTCTTCATGTATTACTATGGAAAATGATGAAAATGATTTATACAGCAATATTCTTAAAAAAGTTTTAAATACCAATGTAGGAAAAAATTTCATAGAGTATGAATTCCCCAATGATGCATATGATGATGGAAACAGTCAGAATATATTATATAAGCTTCTCCAGTCTGAACTTAAAGATGAAGAATCGGCTGAAAACTTTGTAAATCATATAGCGAATCATATAACATATACTGGACAGTTCGCAATAATAACTGCTTACTGCAACTATACAATAAAGAAAAAAAATAAGCTTGATGAATATGGTGAAGATGCCGATGAAGTTTACAGATATATTCTTACTGCCATATGTCCTGTTGAGGTGAGCGAAACAGGTTTTGTATTTGATTCTTTCAATAATGAAATAACAAGAAAAATAAATACGGAACTCCTTATAAGCAAATCACCGTCCGACGGATTTCTTTATCCTGTATTCAGCAACAGGAGCTGTGACGTAAATCATATAATGTATTATGCAAGAAAAGCCGACAAGCCTAATATTTCAATAATAGAAAATGTTCTGGGATGTCAGTTTGTGATGTCAGCAGACGCTGAAAAATCCAGTTTTCATAATATACTGAAAACAGTTGTTGGAGATGAACTGAATTATAATTTAATAAATACTGTCAATGAAAAAATCAAGGATTTCGTTGAGGAAAATAAAAATGAAACAGATACAAGTACTATAGACTGTAATAAAATACACAGCATTCTTGAAGAGTCCGGAGTTTCTCCTGAAAGATTACAGGCTCTTGATACTGTTTATGAATCTTCGTGTGGAAATGCACCTCTTACAGCATCAAATCTGATAGAAAACAAAACAGTTCTCACATCTTCCGGAATAACAGTAAATATAAAATCCTCTGCTTCTGATAAAATACATACAAAAGTTATAGACGGCAGAAAATATCTTCTCATTGATATTGAAGACCCTAATATTGAAATAAATGGACTGCCGGTAAATCTCAAATAATTTTACAGGTAAATAAAATGGAAATCATAAAAAAAATAAAAAACAATTTTGCTCCCATCTATGCAGGATTTCTCAAATGGCTTTTAATAGGTTCTTTTATAGGCATTCTTGTAGGACTTGTTGGAACTCTTTTTTACTACTGCATTGAAACAGTCACAGATTTAAGAAAATCACATTCTTTTATTATATGGCTTCTTCCGCTGGGAGGAATTGCAATAGTTCAGTTTTATAAAGCTATGGGATATCCCGATGACAAGGGAACAAATCTTGTAATATCAACTGCACGTGACGGAGAAAAAATGAGCATACGTCATACAGTCTGCATATTTGTTGCATCAGTCATAACGCATATGCTGGGAGGTTCAAGCGGACGTGAAGGTGCAGCTCTTCAGATTGGTGGAAGTATCGGTTCACAGTTCGGAAGAATATTCAGGCTTGATGAAGATGATAGAAAAATTATAGTTATGTGTGGAATGAGTGCCTGTTTTTCAGCACTCTTCGGAACTCCTGTAACAGCAACTGTATTTGCTCTTGAAGTATGCATAGTAGGTTCTGTTCAATATTCAGCATTAGTCCCTTGTATAATATCCGCCGTATCAGCAATGAAAACGGCAGAATTTTTTAATGTTTCTGATTTTCATCTTAAAGTAGACGTTCCAGAATACAGCATTATAAATTATAGCAAAATAATTCTGCTGGCTGTTTTGTGTGCCATAGTAAGCTGTATATTCTGCGGAACAATGAAAATCACATCAAAATACTACAAAAAGATAAAAAACAAGAACCTCCGTGCATTTACAGGCGGTCTTATAGTAGCAATGCTTACATTTGCAATAGGTACTTTTGACTATAATGGTGCAGGCGGAGATATAATAGAAAAATCTTTTGATGAAAAACTGCCTCCGGAAGCATTTGCATTAAAAATAATATTTACTGCTCTGACTTTAAGTGCAGGATTCAAAGGCGGTGAGATAGTACCAGTATTCTTTATCGGTTCAACATTCGGAAATCTTATGGCAAGAATTCTCAATATGAACTATTCAATATGTTCAGCAGTGGGAATGGTCACAGTTTTCTGCGGTGCGACCAATTGTCCGCTTGCATCAATAATCCTGAGTATTGAACTTTTCGGCAGTCAGGGATTTATATTTTATGCATTGGGCTGTTGTGTAGCATTTATGATTTCAGGATATCAAAGTCTTTACAGTTCACAGAAATTCAGGTATTCAAAAATAAAGCCTACAGAAAAAACGGACGGATAATTAATTATCCGCCTGCTTTTTTATATATAATTATTAAACATTGAATCTAAATAATACAATATCCCCGTCATTCATAACATATTCCTTGCCTTCCAGTCTGACAAGACCCTTTTCTTTAGCTGATGCCATTGAACCACACGACATAAGGTCATCAAATGATACAACTTCTGCACGAATAAATCCCTTTTCAAAATCAGTATGTATTTTTCCTGCTGCCTGAGGTGCTTTAGTACCTTTCTGTATTGTCCACGCACGTACTTCAGGCTTGCCGGCTGTGAGATATGAAATCAATCCAAGAAGACTGTAACCCTCTTTTATAATTCTGTTGAGACCAGATTCCTCAAGACCTAAATCGCCAAGGAACATTTCCTTATCTTCATCTTCCATATCAGCAATTTCAGCTTCAATCTGGGCACATATCGGAAATACTGCTGAATGTTCTTCTTCAGCGATTTCACATACTGCCTTATAATGCTTATTGTTTTCTATATTATTTCGGAAATCGTCTTCCCTGAGATTTGCAGCATATATTACAGGCTTTGCTGAAAGAAGCGGTGTTGATTTTATAGTTTCACGTTCATCATCAGTAAAATCAAAGGAACGTGCTGACTTTCCATTTTCGAGATGTTCTTTAAGACGTTCAAGGAAACTTACTTCAATAAGATATTTCTTATCACCCTTAGATGCCTTTTTAGCTCTATCTATACGACGTTCTATAAGTTCGATATCAGAGAAAATAAGCTCAAGATTTATAGTTTCAATATCTCTTGCCGGATTTATATTTCCATCAACGTGAGTTATATTGTCATCTTCAAAACATCTTACAACGTGTACTATAGCATCAACTTCACGGATATCGGCAAGGAATTTATTTCCGAGACCTTCTCCCTTTGAAGCACCCTTTACAAGTCCTGCAATATCTACAAATTCGAGCATTGCCGGAGTAAATTTGTCAGGGTCATACATCTTTGCAAGAGCATCAAGACGTTCATCAGGTACTGATACAATACCTACATTTTTTTCAATTGTGCAGAATGGATAATTTGCTGACTCCGCCCCTGCATTTGTGAGTGCATTAAAAAGTGTACTTTTGCCAACATTAGGCAATCCAACCATACCAAGTTTCATTTTTTACAAGACCTTTCTTTTATATAATTATATTATTTTATCAGGCAAATTTATTCATCATAAATGTAATTGCCCATACAATAAAAGCTATAACTGCTAATGTTATGACTGCTTTTATGCAAAACTTAACAAGCCATATTCCCAATGCTATCAGTACGGGAAATGTTGCTGACAGGAAATTCAAGAGCATTTCCTGAAGACGTTCAAGAAGAATATTTATAAATATATTTACCACTATCAGCAATATCGATGCTGTCAAGACAATAATCAATGCTTTTAATATTATATTCCAGTCCAAAGATTCATCTATATAATTCAGAAGCATTGTTATCATCATTACTGAGAATATATATGCAAGCAGATTAAATAACTGAGGTATTGACGGAATTATTATAAACAGTATTAATGCAACAATTATAACTGCTCTTAATATGAATACATCAGAGGTAAGCCAGTGATTTATTTTTCCGGCAACAGGTGTATAGAAATAATAAATAAGCAATGATATAATATAAGCGAATATATTGTCATAAATAAAGTCAAGAGCCAATCTTTCCGGAAGTTCATCAATATATTCATCAATGATAAAATATTTCCTGATAAAATATGTATATGAAAAAATCGCACACGCCGTTATAAAAAACATCAGTCCGCTGGTTTCATAAGCAGAGTTTGCATATATAAGAAGCTCACAGAGTTCATAAATTCCAAAGTAAATTATATTTATTGGAATTTTATTCATAACAATATTTGATTCGGTTATTTCAAGGTCACTCAAAGTTACATCTCTTATCTGCCAAGGTGATATATAACTACTCACTATAAAAACTGCTATGTAAAGAATAATTCCCAACGTCAGACGCTTATGATTAGAAATAAAATATTTCAATATCAAATCCCCCTTTTAACAACAATTAATTTTAATATATATCCTTTCAGATATTTTTTCGACATTTTCTTATTGCCATAAATAACAAAAATATTGCTTTTCATTTATATGGGCAAATTTTTCATCTGCCCTCAGTCTACCGAAATAGTAATATTAGACGTTAATTACACATCAACCATAGTATCTTTGAAAAAGATACATATCATTTTCAGTAACTACAACAATAAAATCTACATCCTGAGTTTTTTCTCCGATTCTCCCATACCCTTCTGTTGTGAACGTTCCATATGTTCTTAATGTGTTTCTTTCTTCCCAATCTGTACAATTCTTTTCAGACCAGAATATGAAATTTCCTTGTTCAGGAGGATTTTTCACATTGATAAAACTAATATTATATACATAGCGTTCATTTTTTTCATCTTCAAGAACATAAATTATATTTATCAATAACTTCTAAAATTTTCATCTTTTTCATTACTAATCTCCTTAAAATTTTATTTTAATATTATTATGTCACAGATAGTGGGCAGATTTTTTTAATCTGCCCTGTTTTTTATGAATTATGACTAATGAAAAACTTCCTTTTCGTTTATAAGAGACTTAATTTTATTATTTTCCAGCACTGTTTTTCCATTCTTTGAACCAATATCAATCGGAGTTGCAGCGAGAATTCTTATATCAATATCTGAATTTTCAGCAAATACATCGCCTGAACCATAAATATCACCAATGCCTGCCACATCTTCCCCTTCATTGTCAATACTGATATGTGCATCTTTTACATTTACATTCATATTTCCATTCCAAGAACCTATACCGGCATTCTTAGCGGAACGCATCTTGATATTTATGTTTCCACCGTCTATTGAAATATTTCCGTCTGCTTCGTGAAATGAACCAATACCTACCGTAGATGCTCCCCTTGAATATATTTCTATATCAGCTGACGAAGTTATAAAAGCATCTGATTCAACACTTCCTATTGCAACAACCTTTATACCTGAAATATCCAGATTAATATTGCATTTGTCAGCAATATTTACTATTGCACCGCCGTTATAACTTCCGACAGCAACACCATTCTGAGAATGCATATCTACTTTGATTTTACCAGACTTAAGATTTATTTCAGCTTCATTAGGATTAAGTCCACCACCTATGCATACAGTTTCTTCAGAATTTCCTGTAATTTCAAGAATGCCTTCCATATCGATACATATATCGCCGTAGGAATGCTCATAATCATTTCCTATAGCAAATCCTGATGAAGCATAACAATCAATTACAAGTCTGCCATCACCGTTAAGGAAAAACTGGGAAGTCTGAGGGACATATATGCCTAAGTAACTTATTTTATTTTCTTTTTGTATATTAAGTATAAGCTGTGCAGACTCTCCGACAATAATAGTAGGCTTTGCATTACGGCTCTCAATACTGACATTTTCAAGAATAAGTTCACAACTGTGATTGTCCATTAAAGTTATATTTATCTTAACAGGCTTATTAATATCACCCTTTATTTTAAGCCTGCTTTGATATATATGAATATCAGTATATCCTTCAAGTGCCAGTGAAAGTATATCTATTTCACTACAGTTTCTTGCAGAATAAATTTTCTTTATTCCGTGCTTTGAATTTTCAAGATTTGTATTTATAATTTCATCCTTTACATTCTGGGAAATCATATCAAGGAATACAGGTTTCGGAGTTGAAGTATAGAATCCTTGAATAAGGTCTATTCCCATTCTTATGACAGTTTTTAATTCTGCTGATGTCTCAACACCTTCCGCAAGTATCATAATGTTATTATCGTGTGCAAAATCTATTACTGATGATACAAGCTGTTGTTTTTTCAAGTCATTTTGTATTTTGGAAATAAGTGAACGGTCAATTTTTACATAATCCGGACTATAATTCAGAAGATTAACACTGTTGGAATATCCTGTGCCATAGTCATCAATAGCAAGTCTTGAATGTGTTGTAATACATCTTTTTTTAAGAAGATTTATATCATTTGATGTAGGATTATTCTGTTCAGTGATTTCTATTACCACTTTTTCCATAAGTTCCCCATAAGTAAGATAAAGTTTATTGAAGTCCTCATCTGTGAGGAAAAAACTTGCCACACTGTTTATAAAAAGCTTTCTGTTTTTGAAAAACTGCTGATTCTTACTTAATAATTTCATGACATTAAAAAAAGTAAGTTTTTCTATAGCATAAAGATTATTATGTTCCTGTGCCATTGCAATAATCTGAGTCGGAGAAAGATTGATGTCATCTGATGTTCTCATAAGAGCTTCATATCCATATATTTCACCGTTTACCGCATTTACAATCGGCTGGAAATAATATTTGAGCTGATTTTCACGGATTAGCCTTGTAAAAATCTGAGCATTTTTATATGCTGTCTTTTCACGGCGGTATCTTTCCTCACAGAACCAGTTTACAACATTTTTCTTTTTACTGTTTCTTGCTTCAAATAATGCAAATTCAGAATAATTCACAAGCATATTGAATTCATATGCCTGTTCAGGATATGCACAGCAACCAACCGAAAGACTTAATGTACTTCTGTCACTTATATCAATAACTTCTCCGAAGTCATCAGTGAGAACACAATGCTTTACAGCGTCATTCATATTTTTAAGTATGCTGTAAACAGAATTCTTGTCAAGATTATTGAACAGCACACATATTTCATAATATGATTTTGAACCGAATATAATATCATCTGAACCAAATCCCTTTATAGCCTCTGATACAGATGTTATACAATGGTTTGTATTTTCAACAGTAAGAAAAGTGCCGAGTTTATCAAGACCATTAAGATGTATTGATGCAAGCCAGAAATTCTGTGACCTTTTCAACTTATCCTTTACAATATCCGTAAATGCTTCATAGGTAGGAAGACGTGTAATAGGGTCGCATTTTATTGTACTTTTTTTCTGATTTTTTTCTGAAATCTGACGTGTATAATCCTGAACAAATCCAAGCCAAACATCTTTACTTTCAAAAATATTCATTTTTATATAATGCTTTGTATTTTCCAAAACATAAACATAAATATGCTTTTCCC
>CAMWNQ010000050.1 GCA_947175655.1 uncultured Clostridia bacterium
CTATATATTATAGGCTCTATTTTTAAGTCTAAAAAAATAAATTAATTTAAAGGAAAAGAGGAAAAAGTATGAACATTAAAAAAATTACTGCTGTTTTAGCATCACTTATAGTACTTTTAAGTGCTGCTGCCTGTCAGGAAGAAAAAAACTCTGAATCTATGTCAAAGCCTGAAAGTTCTGTTTCTGATAATTCTGAACCAGAAGTAAAAAAAGAAGTTGTCAGACTTAAAAACTTTATGACTGAGACTGAACGCAGTCGTGTCAAGGTAGGGAATCTTACTCTTCTTGATGAAGATAAAAATCAACAGGAAAATACAGGCAAGGTTCAGGTGTATATAGGAACTGCCGATGACCTTCGTGAGGAGACTGAAAGATTAAAAGATTTTTATGACAGTCCAGAGGAATATGAAGAGCAGATTAGGGGCATTGACGAACTGGACAGTGATTTTAGGTATATTCATACGGCACTGGTTGATGGAAGATATATTTGTAATTTTCATCCACCATACGACTACAACGGCGGAGAAATTGGCTTTAGTATTTCTAAGGATAATGAAACTTGGGAAAACGTGACACTTCATAATTTTGACGAGGTTAAAAATTATATTAAAGATTCAATTGCCAAAAATGCTGAATTTTATAATGATGAGATATTTGATGTTGAGCAGGAATATGAAGATACTATTGCTTTGTGGCAGAGCGTAATTGACGGAACTTATGAAGAAATAGCTAAGGAAGAAGCAGAAAAATTAAAAGAAGCATCATTAGTTCCTATTTCTTTTAATGGTAATTATAAAGATGTTTGGGAATATAACCGTGATGAAGTTGAAGAAATAAAAGATTCTGTAAAGGAAATTTCTATTTATGATGAAGAACTCGATACAGAATTTCTTGTACATGTAACACTCCCACCGGATTTTGATGAGTCAAAAACATATCCAATGTTTGTATTCTCAGACGGTGTTTGGAGATTCGGAAACTGTCCATCACTCAGAAAGCTTATGGAAAATGATGAAATTCAGGATGTTATTCTCGTTACCATAGGATATAATTACAAATTTGATGGGACATCTGTAGTGGTAAGGGCAAAATATTTTTACGAAGAAAGAGAAAAAACTCTGAATTTCATTAATGATAATCTTACACCATATCTCAGTGAACTTTACAATATAGATTTTGAACACTCCGGATTTTATGGTCATTCAGCAGGAGGAGTAATGTCTCATTATGCTGTTTTTAATTCGGATAAGTATGAAAATCAGCCGTTTAAATATTATATCATAGGCAGTCCGGCTTTATGGGAACTGCACCGTCTTGATAACGAAAAATATCCAGATGCCAATATAAATGATTATGGATACTGGGACAGAAACGATACTCTTGATAAATTTATATTCCTCTGTGGTGGAGAAAATGAAGACCCTGAATATGAAGAATATTATGACGGATACGATACAACTCTTGAAGGTATAGCACATCTTAAAGAACGCCTTGACAACCACGGTGTAGAAAACAAATGTAAAATATATGAAAATTCCGGTCATTGGCAATTTATACCGGATATGTTTGAAGAATTCTTCCGTGAATTCTACAAAATATAAGTGCTAATCAAATAAAAAAATCATTTTATTTATACCGTCTGCAATTTATAATAACAGACGGTATTTTTTATTTATACTATATAATATTTTTAAAATAAGTTGTGTTTTTGGTTGACAAATTCACCAATATATGGTATAATTACAGAGGTATAGTATTAAAAAATATGAAAGGAATTATATAAAAAATGTCAAGTCCAGAAATTATTACAGAAGAGTTTATACGTTCTTCAGCAGCTAACACATCGGCAGTGTCAAATGGTAAAAAAATCTCCAATTCCGGCGATTTTGTAAAGCTTTCACGTTCCGAAGACAACAGTCTTATATTTGGAGAATGTAAAGGAAGCGGAAAAAATCCATATTATACATCTGTTGACTTTTCAGGAGACAATCCAGTATTCAGATGTTCGTGTCCCAGCAGACAGATTCCCTGCAAACATTGTCTGGGATTAATGTTTGACTGGCTTGCAAAGAAAACATTTGATGTGCAAGATATTCCAGAAGATATTCTGAGAAAACGTGAAAAAATTGCAAAGAAAGAAGAAAATAAAACTTCACCAGAAGCTATTGAAAAAAAGAAAAAAAGTAACAAATCTGCTGTTACAAAGAAACTCAAAAAACAACTTGAAGGCTTAAATCTTGTTGAAAATTTTGTTAACGATATATTTGAAAGAGGGATATCGTCTGTAAATGCCACTTCTTCTGCACAGTATGAAAGTCTTGCAAAACAGATTGGCGATTATTATCTTCCAGAACCACAGACCATTATAAAACAAATTATAAATTCTGCAAAAACCATCTCGTCAAATCCCAATGACAATGAAATAAATAAGATAGTTTCACTCTGTGTCAGACTTTCTTCCACAATTAAAAAGAGCCGTGAATACATAAATTCAAAACTTGAAAGCGGTGAAGTTCTTCCAGAAGATAATATATTATATGAAGCTATGGGAGGCATCTGGAAACTCACCCAGCTTAAAGAACTTGGATTGTTTAAAGAAAATGCAGAAATAATTCAGCTTTCATTTACTGTCTTATTTGATGAAATACATAAATCAGAAGTTGATTTCGCTTACTGGATTGATATTGATTCCGGCGAAATTTCAAAAACTTTAAATATACGCCCTTTAAAAGCTATGAACCATATCAAGGAAGAAGATTCAGTTTTCGGACTTCATAAAATAAAAGAACTCTGTCACTACCCAGGGGGAATAAATAAACGTATACGCTGGGATTCTGCTGAAATATGTCAGCCTGATTCAAGTATATATAAAATTATTATGTCAAAGGCAGAAAATTCAATAGGCGATGCTGTAAAAAAAGCTAAAAACGAACTTAAAAATACTCTTTCAAAAGACGCTACAGCTATGCTTATCCCTTTTGATTCTATAGAATTTGCTGTAAATTCTGATGATAATCATTGCATATTAAAATACAAATCCGAAACCATTACATTAAAATCAAATGAAAATTATCCTGATACTGCAAATGTAGTATCTATTCTCGGCAATGATATGCTTAATAACGGAACTATGCTTGGAGAAATTTTTTATGATGCAGAAACCAGAAAAATATATTTATGTCCTGTATCAATAATAAATGAAAATGGCATAATACGTCTTTGCTAAAAAATCAAATATAAAAATATAATAAAAAGCAGGTGTTTTTTAATGGATATAACTCCTTTTTACGAACTTAAAAATCGTCTTTACTATACAGCATCAGCAGGTTGTTCGACGATTAATGAAGATTTCAGACTTAAACGTGCTGTTGAAAATTTCAAGCCTCTTTCAGCAGTAAACAAGCCTTTTACAAAACTTTATATGATGTGTGAAAATCTTTTTAAAACTGATTCAAAAAATGTAGCTTCAGAACTTTCAGAATGTATTGCCCTTGCTGATGCTCTTGCAGTAGTTCAGGGAACTTATAATGATGCTTCTGAAACGGAAAAGTCCAAAAATAATATCAGATTAAAACCTTTCAATCTCCCATATTCCGAATATCACTCTATGATAGAGTCAATACAAAAGCCAAATTCTTATATGATTTTTAATAATCTTAATGCAAATCAGATAAAATTTGTTCTTGATCCGAGAATGATTATGGGTTTCATAGAAAAGATAAAGAAAAATACAAACAGTGAATATTTTGAAACATTCATAACTTTTATTTTGAAAATGTATGGAAATGAACTAATTCCACTTTTCAAGAACAATATAAATCTTGATGACCCGAAAAATAATGGCAATACGGTAAAATATGTAAGTAGTGTTGCCGGTGCTGATGAAAACGAATGGTATATGGAACTGGCAAAAAATGAAAATAATCCAGTAGGTGTAAGAGTATCAGCAATAAAAGCACTTGCGTTCTCTTGTGATAATGTCGATTTACTTATGGAACTTTATCACACCGAAAAAGGAAAAATAAAAAATACTATTATAGAATCCCTTGCTATTTTAAGTCCTCCGGAAGCAGATGAGATATGGAAGAAGATGACAGTAAGCCTTGAAAAATTCAAGAGTATCAATTTTAAATATATAAGTCTTTCTAAAAGTGATGTTTGTAAAAAATTTGCCATTGAATATATATATGACCATATGGAACAGATTTCCAAAATGAAAAAATCTGAATATGACAAAAGCAAACTCAACCTTATTGAGGACATTGAAATACTTAATAATAAAACCGGTGACGATATTGAAGAATGCATAATGAAAATAATGGAATTTTCAGATAGCAATAAAATATTTATACGAAAATCTTATGCGTATAACTGTTTTTCAAATATGCTTATAAATAACATTGAAACTCATCCAAATGACAAAAGTTACAAGAATATGATTAATAATCTTTATGAAAAAAATCCTGATGCATTCTGCCGTGCTGAATTTTATACAAATCTCCGTGACAATCCGAAAAAGGCTTTTGAAGACGCTGAAAAACTTCCTCTTCAACAACGTTCTGAGACTATAGATATTTTACGTAATATCTGGTATTCAAATGCTGATAATATGTATTATATAAGAACTACTGTGGATTATTCATTCAGCAGACTTAATTCTGTGCCACTTTTTGAAAGTCTTCCGGAATGTATGCTTGATTTTCTGAAGAATACTGAAATTCTTGAGAAGTCAGTATTTGCTGAAAAAGCAGAAATCGTACTTGAAAATATAGGTATAAAGAATAAATCGATTTATGATGCTAAATGCAATTACTGTAACTATGTATCAGGTTTCTTCCATACAGGTTTATCAAATAACCATTTTTCACCGTGTGACAGAGAACGTATTATAAAGTGTGCATCTGAATTTATTTTTGCTACCGCACATAAATATCCTAATATTAGTAACGTTTATTTAATTCAACATGGCTGTAAGGCGGAAAATCCTGAACAGTATAAGGATATAGCTTATAATGTTATAAAATCCTATATACAGGAAACATCAAAAAGTATCCATTCTTATACTCCATATACAGCAATAGGAATTATTGATACTTTACCTCTTACAGATAATGAAAAAATTTCAGAATGGGAAAAAATTCAGAAATTACTGCAATCCTGTAAAAAGAATCAATATGTTTCATATTTTTTACAATCAATAACTGCTTATATAAAGGCATATAAGAACAATAATAATGCTTGAATAAGAAAGGAAAAAATTAAAAATGTCAAATGAAATTTTACGTCTTTCCGCTGAACAGCTCTATAAAAATGAAATAGATGCTCTTATCGAAAACGAAACAAATCCGATACCTGTAGGCTGGCAGATGTCACCGAAATCTGTACTTACTTATATAATGGGCGGTAAATCTGGAAAAGTTAATATAACTCCTAAGTATATGGGTGACAGAAAAATCGTTGAAATATGTATTGCAACTCTTGTTACAGACCGTGCATTACTTCTCATCGGTGAACCAGGTACAGCTAAGTCGTGGCTTTCAGAACATCTCACAGCTGCTATAAACGGCAATTCCTCAAGAGTAATTCAGGGTACTGCCGGAACTACAGAAGAACAGATACGCTATTCTTGGAACTATGCAATGCTTCTTGCAAAAGGTCCTTCATTTGAATCGCTTGTAAAAAGCCCCGTATATAATGCTATGGAAACAGGTACTATTGCAAGAATAGAAGAAATTTCAAGATGTGCAAGCGAAGTTCAAGACGCTCTCATATCAATACTTTCAGAAAAACGTATCTCAATACCTGAACTTTCAGAAGAAATATCAGCGAAAAAAGGTTTTTCAGTAATCGCTACTGCAAATACACGTGACAAGGGCGTTAATGAAATGTCATCAGCTCTTAAAAGACGTTTTAACATTGTTGTTCTACCTGCACCTTCCGATATGGAAACCGAAATCGATATTGTAAAAACCCGTGTTGCTCAGATGGCGGACAACTTCCAGCTTAATGCCAAACTTCCTGATGTATCTTCAGTGGAACGTGTTGTTACTATATTCCGTGAACTCCGTGACGGCAAAACTCTTGATGGCAAAATAAAGTTAAAGACTACTTCTGGTGTTCTTTCGTCAGCAGAAGCTATATCATTGCTGGTAAACAGTATGGCACTTGCCGGAAGTTTCGGAAACGGCGTTGTTACTGATTCCGAACTTGCATCTGCTTTGCAAGGTGCTATCGTCAAGGACGAGTCAAAGGATAAAGCTGTATGGACTGAATATCTTGAAAACGTTATGAGAAAAAAAGGCAAGGAATATGCCAAGCTTTACTCACATTGTAAGGAGCGTAATTCATAATGGCTGAATATTTCGGAATAAGACATTTTTCACCAGCCTGTGCATTTTATTTAACCGAATTTTTACGTCGTTTAAATCCTGAATATGTTCTGATAGAAGGCCCTTCGGATTTGAATAATCTGATAGAACCGCTTTGCAGTCCAAAAGCAGTTATGCCAGCAGCAATACTGGCATATACTACTGAACCGCCAATAAAAACAGTTCTCTGGCCTTTTGCTGAATTTTCACCGGAATATCAGGCTATGATGTGGGCAATAGATAATAATGTGCCAGTCAAATTCTGTGATTTGCCGTCATCGTGTGTTCTTGCACAGATGGTCAAAGAAGCCGAAGAAACTGAAAATCCTGAAAAAGATGAGGAAAATCTGCAAGATAAAAAAATATCAGTATATGAACAGATAGAAAACATTTCGGGTCTTGATAATGATTCATTATGGGAGTATTCGTTTGAACAAAGCGAAAATTATCAGGATTTCCTGAATGCGGTTGAGGAATATGGGAAATCAATAAGAGAATTTTCGGAATCAGACGAAAATAATTCTTTGCGTGAAGCTTTTATGCGACGTATTATAAATGATACTGAACAGATTGTGCCATCAGATAAAATTGCAGTTATTACAGGTGCTTTTCATACTATGGGAATAAAAAATATTCCGTTCAGTAAAGAAGATAAAAAACTTACTGATAAACTTCCGAAAGCGGATTTCAAATCAACGCTTATGCCCTACTCTTATTACAGACTTTCATCACGTTCTGGGTATGGTGCTGGAAGCAAAGCTCCAGCATATTATGAAATACTCTGGGATAATCGCTTAAAAAATACTCTTGAGGACAGTTCAGCGGAATATTTTGCAAGGATTGCTGAATATCAGCGTAATCACGGTTTTCCTACATCTTCGGCAGAAGTTATTGAAGCCCTCAGATTATCAAAAACTCTTGCAGAAATGAGAGGCGGAAAATTTGCAAATCTTGCTGACCTGAAAGACTCTGCAACTACTTGTCTTGGACACGGTTCTTTCAGTGAAATTTCCCTTGCGTGTGCAGATACAGAAATAGGTACTAAAATAGGTACTCTTCCGGAAGGTACTGTATGTACATCAGTTCAGGAAGACTTTATCAGACAACTTAAAGACTTAAAGCTTGAAAGATACCGTACCCCTCAGGCAGAAGAACTTGAACTTGATTTGCGTGAAAATTTACGTGTAAAATCAGAAAAATCTGCTTTTCTCGGACTTAACCGCTCATTCTTCCTGCATAGACTTAAAGTTCTTGGCATTCATTTCTGTGAACAGCAAATGCGTTATCAGGAAAATGCTACGTGGGCAGAATTATGGACTCTTCGCTGGACTCCCGAAGTAGAAATCGAAATAGTAGAAGCCTCTTTGAAGGGTGATACTGTTAAACAGGCCTCACAAATTAAATTGAGTGAAAAACTCATATCTTCTGAAAATCTTGCAGAGACGGCTGAAATATTGTCAGAAGTCTTTCTCTGCGGACTGGACGATACAGTAAAAAGTGCGGTATCTGCTGTACAGAAACTTGCAGTCGGATGTTCATCGGCAATAGATACAGGAAATACCATCGGCACTTTATCAGGTATTATACGATTCGGAAGTATAAGAAAAATAAGTGTTGAGCCTATAATTTCTATTGTGCAACAACTGTTTTTAAGATTCTGTCTTAATATAAATGACGCTTCAATATGTGATAATAAAGCATCTGAATCAGTTGTATCTTCACTTTCAAAAGTAAATGATGCCTGCCTTTCTCATGATTTTCTGAATATGGAAAGTTTTATTAAAATACTTTTTGAAATTGCAGAAAACGACAACGCAAATCCTCTTGTTTCAGGTTTTGCTTGTGCATTGCTTATGGAACACGGTAAAATAGATGCTGATAAACTTTCAACGCTTATAAACAGAAAACTTTCAAAAGGTACTCCGCCGGCTGAAGGTGCGTCGTGGTTTGAGGGCCTTTCTAAACGCAATAGGCGTTCACTTATTAATCGTCTGAGCATATGGGAGAAACTCTGCAACTTTATTACAGAACTTGATGATGAGGAATTCAAACCTGTACTTATATGTCTGAGACGTACTTTTGCCGAATTTTCCGCATCTGAAAAATCTGAAATTGCAGAAAACATTGGAGAAGTTATGGGAATATCCGCTGAATCTGCTTCAGAATTTGTCAATTCACAACTTTCAGAAGATGAACAGCAGATGATTAGTGATATTGATTTAAATGATATAGATTTAGACGACTTTGATTTTGGTGATATTTAATTATGAATAATATAGATAATAAAGAACAATTAAAACGCTGGCGTCTTATTCTTGGAAGAGATGCTCAGAAAACACTGGATAGTATGGGAGGTATGTCAAGTCTTTCTGCTGAAGATATGCTTATGGATTCTGCTCTTGACCAGATTTACGGCAACAATTCAAATAACAGTTCTGGAAGAGGCGCAGGAAATGGAATGTCATCACCACAGCTTACAAAATGGCTTGGTGATTTGCGTTCACTTTTCCAGCCTATGGAGATAAAAATAATCCAAAATGATGCAATTGAAAGAAAAGGTCTTAAACAACTTTTATTTGAACCGGAAATGCTTGATGGTCTTGAACCAGATATTTCAACAGCTTCCCTACTTCTTATGCTTAAAGACCAGATTCCTAAAAAAGCTAAGGAAAATGCAAGAGCATATATATCTAAAATTGTTGAAGATATAAACCGACGTATTGCTGATGATTTAAAACGTTCTGTAACCTCAGCTTTAAACAGACGTGAACACTCACCTATTCCTTCATCATCAGCTCTTGACTATAAGCTTACTGTCAGAAGAAATTTAAAAAATTATAATCCTGAACTTAAAATGATACTTCCCGAAAAATTTTACTTCTTTGAACGTGCATCAAAATCAGCATCAAGAACTGTAATTCTCGATATAGACCAGAGCGGTTCAATGGGAGAATCTGCAATATATTCTTCAGTAATGGGCTGTATTCTTGCGAGTATGAACTCAATTAAAACTCATATAGTGGCATTTGATACGAAAGTTACAGACCTTACAGAACTTTGCAGTGACCCTGTAGAACTTCTCTATGGAATACAGCTGGGCGGAGGTACTGATATAAATAAATCAGTTGCATATTGTTCAGAATTAATAACCGAGCCGGAAAAAACTACAATGTTTCTTATAACAGATTTATATGAGGGCGGAAATGAAAGTGCATTGGTAAGAAGAATTTCAGAATTAAAAGAATCAGGAGTGAATATAATAGTTCTGCTTGCCATATCTGACAGCGGAAAACCTTGCTTTGACAGTCGTCTTGCTGATAAGATAAGTGAATTTGATATTCCTTGTTTTGCATGTCCGCCGGAAAAACTTCCGGAACTTCTTGAAATGGCACTTAAAAAAAGAAGCCTTCAGGGATTTATGACTAAAAATTAATATTGTAAAAAACGGAGCAAAATTGCTCCGTTTTTATCTTAAATCTGATAATATATCATTCATTTCACTTTGCAGAAATTTCAAAAAAAGTTTAGATGCTTTAGATAACATCTGATATTTTTTCCATACAATATTTAAGCCAACTTCAATTTTAGGTTCTAATGGTCTGAAACAAAGCAGACTTTTTTCATATTCAGGAATAATGCCGTCAAGACATAATGCACATCCCACATTTTCTTCTACCATAAGTGAAGCATTATACAAAAGATTATATGTTGCAACAATATTTAAAGATTCATATTCCTTTCCAAGCCATCCAGAAAGTTCATTATGTGATAATGACTGACGAGAAGCAATTAATGGTATTCCTTGTAAATCCTTTGGAACTATATTATTTTTTTCTGCCAAAGGATAATCCCTACGCATTAACAATCCCCATCTGTTACTTGACGGAAGCCTGATAAAATCATATTTCTTTATATCTGCTGGTTCAATAAGAATGCCAAAATCCAGCAATCCCTCATCAAGACGTTCTGTTACATCATCCGAATTTCCACTGAACAAATGATAACGGATTTCCGGATATTTTTTTCTGACTTTTTCAGCAGTTTTTGAAATAATTTGAAATCCCTTGGTTTCTCCGCCACCAATATAAATTTCTCCTGTGATATTTTCATTTGATGTACTTATTTCAGATTTTGTTTTTTCAAACAGTTCTATAAGTTCTTCTGCACGTTTGCGAAGTATCATTCCTTCTTCTGTGAGCTTGACTTTACGACTTTCACGAATTAAAAGCTGTTTGCCTAGTTCATTTTCCAAATCTTTTATCTGCCTTGACAACGGAGGCTGTGTCATATGAAGCACTTCCGCTGCTCTTGTGATACTTTCTTCTCTTGCAATGGTTAAAAAATACTGTAAAACACGAATATCCATAATGAATTCCTCCATAAACATTATAACATATTCTTCTATACTTTTCAAGTATGGAAATCCATTTTATATATGTATTTGATATTTTCAAAAAAATATGATACACTATAAACAGAGAATAATAAATAAAAAAAAAAAAGAAGGATATTATGAAAAAATTATTTTTATCAGTGATTGCGGT
>CAMWNQ010000051.1 GCA_947175655.1 uncultured Clostridia bacterium
TAAGAATTAATAATGCATAATTATGAATTATAAATTAATTTTTCGTGAAGTGAATAAAATTTAAAATTTATCCAATCATCTTTCTTGAGGTGATTTGTATGTTAAAAAAAATATCGTGGAAAGTTATAGGAATTGCTATTGTATTGAGTATTATCATATCCAATTTTATAAAAGTGGGAAAAAGTCTTGATAATCTCAGAAATAATGTTTTGAGAATGCATATACTTGCAAATTCTGATAGTATTGATGACCAGTCTCTTAAACTTGATGTTCGTGATGCAATACTTGAACATTCAGAAGAAATTTTTGGTAAGTCTGTAAGCTTTAATGACTTCTTAAATGTATCATCTGAAAATCTTGAAAAAATAAAGGATATTTCAGAAGCAGTAATATCTGAATCCGGATATGACTATAAAGTTGATGTTGAAGAAGTAAAAATGTTTTTTGATAAGCGTACTTATGATGATATAACAATGCCAGAAGGTAATTATAATGCTGTCAGAATCAAAATAGGAAAAGCAGAAGGTCATAACTGGTGGTGTGTTATGTATCCGCCTTTATGTATCCCGATGGCATCTGAAATAACTGCCGACAAAACAATAGAACAGGAATTTTTTACGGGTCAGGAACAGGATATGATTGAAAATCCTCAGAAATATGAAATAAGATTTATGATTTGGGATAAACTGAAAGATTTTTTTGATTAAATGAAAAATATATATGTAAACTCTTGACAAACTGATTTCAGTGTTGTATAATTATTCAGTAAACAAAGCAGAGCTTCCCGTTCTCACCGTGTGGCGTGTGTTATTCGGTCAATATGTTTCCAGATTATCTTCTCTTTATTGAGATTATGGGATTATGACTGGTTTTTCGGAGTGCGGGAGTTTTTTAATTTCTGCACTCATTTTGTTTCTATATTTTTTTGGAGGTGCTTGAATATTAGCAAACAGGAACTGCAAATCAACGAAGAGATAAGAGATAAGGAGATTCTCGTAATCGACGCTGATGGTACAAAACTCGGCGTTTTATCCGCCAAAGAGGCTCAGAAAATCGCATTTGACAAAAATCTTGATTTAGTTAAAATTGCTCCACAGGCTACTCCGCCTGTATGTCGTATTATGGATTACGGCAAGTATTGCTTTGAACAGACAAAGCGTGAAAAAGAGGCAAAGAAAAATCAAAAGGTCGTTTCAGTTAAAGAAATCAGAATGTTTTCAACTATCGATACTCACGATTTTGAAACAAAGGTAAATCAGGCTGAAAAATTCCTTAAATCAGGCGATAAATTGAAAGTTTCAATAAGATTCCGTAAACGTGCCATTGCTCATCCACAACTCGGAGAGGAATTGCTTGAGCGTTTTAAAGAGGCAGTTTCATCTGTTGGCACAGTAGAAAAGCCCGCCAAAATGGAAGGACGAAGCCTTGTTATGTTCGTCTCTCCAAAAGCATCAAAATAAGGAGGATTTTTCAAATGGCTAAGGTTAAAGTAAAAACACATTCAGGTGCTAAAAAGCGTTTTAAGATTACAGGTAGCGGTAAGGTTAAATATCAGCATACAAATAAAAGACACAGACTTACTCAGAAGGATACAAAGCGTAAGAGAATCGCTAGAAATGCTGGCGTTTGTGATGCTACTAATGCACCAGCAATCAAAAAGCTTATTCCTTATATGTAATGATATCTGATATATCATCTGAATTAAAATAAGTTATATCTGACTGATAAAAGCAATCTTATATTTTAAAAATTAAAAATCTGGCGAATAAGTAGAAAAGGAAAATGTTACTGGTATTATAAATTTCTGTTTCTGGAATACATCGGGATTTTAAAAAAATTCAGAATTTATAATATGTACCCAAAATACAACGGGGAATTTACGCCTTGGGAGTATCGTGCCAGCGTTTTTCCGCAGAAGTGCAGAAACGGATACGTTGAATAAGGAATGGAATTTTTTATGGTTTATATTAAAATTTCTCAGTAATGGTATGTTAAAATGGCTCGTGTTAAAGGTGCGATGATGACTCGCAAGAGAAGAAATAAAACACTTAAGCTCGCAAAGGGTTATTTCGGTGCTAAAAGCAAACACTTCAAAATGGCTAAACAGGCCGTAATGAAATCAGGCAATTATGCTTATATAGGCAGAAAGCAGAGAAAGAGAAACTTCAGAAGAATCTGGATTACAAGAATTTCTGCTGCTGCACAGCTTAACGGTATGAACTATTCAACATTTATGAATGGTTGCAAGAAAGCTGGAATCACACTCAACAGAAAAATGCTTTCAGAAATCGCTATTAATGATGCTGCTGGCTTTACAGCTATTGCAGAAAAGGCAAAGGCTGCCCTCTAATAAGGTTATTGATTATGAACACGCTCCTTAATTAAAAAGGGCGTGTTTTGTTTATAATGTTTCAGTATGTTGATTATTATAAAAAGAGGGAGATTTTTTTAAATGGACATAATAACTTCAAAGGATAATCCGACAATAAAACTCTATCAGAAGCTTTCATCATCAAAAAAAGAAAGAGTCAGAAATAAGATGTTTGTGCTTGAAGGTTTCAGAATTATTAAAGATGCTATAAAGGAAAAAAGTCATATAACAAGTCTTATTTTTACTCAGCAGGCTTTTGAAAAGTATAAGTCTGAATTTTCACAGGCTGATTTGAATAATGCAAGAATTATTGTTATTTCAAATGAACTTGGGAATAAAATCTCTCAGACTGAACAGACTCAGGGTATATTTGCAATATGCCTTATACCTAAAAATAAATATTTCAGTCTTGAAACCAACGGTAAATATGTAGTTCTGGTTAATCTTCAAGACCCTGGAAATCTTGGTATGATTATACGTACAGCTGATGCACTCGGAATAGATGGTTTAATTCTTTCTGGTTGCTGTGATTTGTACAGTCCCAAAACTATACGTTCGACTATGGGTTCTATATTTCGTGTTAAAATATGGGAAGAACCTGATGAAAATATAATATTTTCTGAACTTTCATTACATAAAATAAAAACTTTTGCAGGAGTAATAGACAGTGATGCTTTAAATATAAATACAGTCGATTTTACAGGTGGATGTGCTGTATTTATAGGGAATGAAGGAAACGGACTGCCTTTTGAAGTTACTGGCAGATGCGATAAAAAAATTATCATTCCTATGAAAGGAAACATCAATTCCCTTAATGCTGGAATGGCATCAGGAATTCTAATGTGGGAGCTGAAACGTAATGACTGAAACTAAATACTGGATATGGCTTGAAATGGTTTTTGGAATTGCAAGTCCTCGTATATGGGAAGCAATGGAATCCTGTGAAAGTCCGGTGGAAGCTTATGAAAAACTTTGCAGTGGTCGTCATAATATGATTCTCAAAAGTAAGGAATCCGAAAACATAAAAAGAATACCTCTTGAAAAAAGTGTTGATATAATTGATATATGCTGTTCAAAGAAAATAGAAATAGTTGATTTTTCAAGCGATAAATATCCGGAAAAACTTAAAAATATATATAATCCTCCTGTAGTGCTGTTTTATAAAGGAAATATCGAAGTTCTGAATACTGGTATTTCGTTGGCTATGGTCGGAGCAAGAAAAGCATCACCGCAAAGTATTATGATTGCAAAAAGATTAAGCCGTGAACTTACTGAAAAAGGATTTATAATATCAAGTGGTTTTGCAGTTGGTATTGATATAAATTCACATCTTTCTGCTGTTGATGCCGGCGGAATTACAGTATGTGTGATGGGTTGCGGACTTGATGTCAATTATCCAAAGGAAAATTTTATTTACAGAGAAAAGATATTAAGAAATAATGGAGTTTTTATAAGTGAATTTTTTCCGGGAACTCCTTCTTATGCTTCGAATTTTTATAAAAGAAACCGTATATTGTCCGGCATAAGTAATGGAACTATCATAATTCAGGCAGGTTATAAAAGTGGTTCTCTTGTTACTGGGGAACTTTCTCTGGAACAGGGACGTGAAGTCTTCTGTGTTCCGCCAGCTGATATTTATGATAAAAGTTATGCAGGAAATATAAAATTTCTTCGTGACGGAGCAATTGCCGTTTATGGATGCGAGGATATAATTGATTACTATAAAGAATTGTCAGAGGATTTCGATTCTTTTCATCTGAAAAATGTAATAGAAAAAAGAAGCGGAATTATTTCAGAAAAAAAAGAAACTGCCAGTGATAAAAATAAGATAATAAAAACTATCAGTGATGAAAATGATACAATGAAAACTGTTATTGCAAATTATGATGACTTTTCAGATTTGCAGAAAAAAATAATCAGTATACTTGAAAACGGAAGAGTTCATGTTGATGTTATTTCAGAAAAGCTGGGATATAATAATACCAGTATATCTGACCTTATGATTGAGCTTATGGATATGGAACTTGAAGGAATAATAAAATCCTTTGCCGGAAAAGTATACGGACTTTATTAGGCTAATATATATAAATATTGAAAATCAAACGGGGTGGCAAAATGGCAAATAATCTGGTTATAGTTGAATCGCCTGCAAAGGCAAAAACAATACAGAAGTATTTAGGAAAAGGATATGAAGTAATAGCCTCTATGGGTCATATAAGAGACCTTCCGAAATCAAGGCTTGGTGTTGATGTTGATAATCAGTTCCAGCCTAAGTATATTAATATGAAAGGCAAGAAAGATGTAATATCAGACCTTAAAAAACGTGCAAAAAAATGTAAAAAGATATATCTTGCAACTGACCCTGACCGTGAGGGCGAGGCTATCTCTTGGCATATTGCACAGCTTCTTAAACTTGATATAAATGACAATAACAGAGTTGAATTCAATGAAATTACAAAAAGCGGTATTAAAAATGGTATGAGCAATCCTCATAAAATTGATATAGATTTGGTTAATGCTCAGCAGGCCAGACGTATTCTTGACCGTCTTGTCGGATATAATTTAAGTCCTTTTCTCTGGAAAAAGGTAAAGGGTGGATTGTCTGCCGGACGTGTTCAGTCAGTGGCAGTGAGAATTGTTGTTGAACGTGAGGAAGAAATAAGACAATTTATTGCAAAAGAATACTGGTCAGTTGATGCAAAGTTCAGAGCTTTGTCGGATAAGATTTTTAATGCTTCTCTTCATTCTGTTGACGGCAAAAAAATAGATATGCCTGATAAGAGTTTTGCTGATAATATATTAAAGCGACTTGAAAATGCTGAATATATTGTTAAGGAAGTAAGAAAGAAAGTTGTGAAAAAACAGCCGTCACCTCCTTTTATAACTTCAACTATGCAACAGGACGCTTCAAGAAGACTTGGATTTTCTTCAAAGCGTACAATGAAAACTGCACAGGAACTTTATGAGGGTGTTGATATAAAGGGTATGGGTGCAGTAGGTCTCATAACATATATGAGAACGGACAGCCTGAGAATATCCGAAGAGGCACAGAATTCTGCAAGAGATTATATAGAGTCAGTATATGGAAAAAATTATCTTCCAGAAAAGCCGAAAGTATATAAATCAAAGAAAAATGCTCAGGATGCACACGAGGCTATAAGACCTTCTATTATAGATTTAACCCCTTCAAAAGTAAAATCAAGTCTTACTGATGACCAGTATAAACTTTATAAACTTATATGGGAAAGGTTTATTGCTTGTCAGATGGAAAATGCTCTTCTTGATACTGTATCGGTTGATATCGAAGCAGATAACTGTATTTTCAGAGCGTCCGGATATTCAGTAAAATTTGACGGTTTTACAATACTTTATACAGAAGCTTCTGATAATGAGGAAGAAGGAAAAAAAGAACTTCCTCCGCTTGTTGAGGGTGATAAACTTAAACTTGAAGAACTTAAAGCCAATCAACATTTTACACAGCCTCCTGCAAGATACAGTGAAGCTACTCTCATAAAGGCACTTGAAGAAAATGGAATCGGTAGACCAAGTACCTATGCACCTACTATTACAACTATAATGTCACGTATGTATGTTGAACATGAGGGAAAACAACTTAAACCTACTAATCTTGGTGAAATTATTACTCAGCTTATGAAGGAACATTTTAAAAATATAGTTGATTATCAGTTTACTGCACAGATGGAAAGCAATCTTGACTGCGTTGAAAGAGGAGAAAAAGACTGGGTAGAAACTCTTGATGAATTCTATGGTGATTTTGAGGAAACCCTTAAAAAAGCAGAAAAAGCTATGGAAGGCAAAAAGATAGAAGTTCCAGCAGAAGAAACTGATATTATATGCGATAAATGCGGAAGAAAAATGGTAATAAAGTATGGTCCTTATGGTAAGTTTATTGCTTGTCCGGGATTCCCTGAATGTGAGAATACAAAAAAAATCGTTCAGGAAACGAAGGGAACGTGTCCTGTATGCGGTAAAAAAATCCTTATCAAAAAATCAAAAAAGGGCAGGAGCTTTTATGGCTGTGAAGGTTATCCGGAGTGCAATTTTATGACGTGGAATGAACCTGTCGAAGAAAAATGTCCGAAATGTGGCAGTACACTCTTTAAAAAGGGTAAGAGAAACGGAAAAATTGTATGTGAAAAAGCTGAATGTGGATATGAAAGGGATATTTAAATAATGAAAGAACAAACAGTAAAAGTTATAGGCGGAGGACTTGCTGGTTGTGAAGCTTGCTGGCAACTTGCACAAAGAGGTATTAAAACAATACTCTTTGAAATGAAACCCGAAAAATATACTCCGGCACATAAATTTCAGGGACTTTCTGAACTTGTATGTTCAAATTCGCTTAAAGCATCAAGACTTGAATCGTCTGCCGGACTTCTTAAAGCTGAAATGGAGAAACTGGGTTCACTGATTGTACCCTGTGCAAAGGCAACGGCAGTAGAAGCAGGAGGAGCTTTGGCAGTTGACCGTGAAAAATTTTCACTTCTTGTTACAGAAAAAATAAAATCACATGAAAATATTACTGTGGTTTCTGAAGAAGTAAAGAACATTCCTGATGGCAATGTTATAGTCGCTACAGGCCCTCTCACATCAGATGAACTGTCAGCGGATATTGAAAAAATATGCGGTAACAGACTTAGTTTCTTTGATGCTGCTGCACCGATAGTTTCTTTTGATAGTCTTGATAAAAATCTTGTATTTTTTGCATCGAGGTATGACAGGGGCGATGCTGATTATATAAACTGTCCTATGAATAAAGAAGAATATACAAGATTTTATAATGCTCTTATATCTGCTGAAACGGCTGAACTTAAAGAATTTGATAAAAAGGCATTCAAAGTCTATGAAGGCTGTATGCCTATAGAAGTTCTTGCAAAAAGAGGAGAGGATACAATGCGTTTCGGCCCTCTCAAACCGGTGGGACTTATTGACAAGCGTACTGGGAAACGTCCGTATGCAGTAGTACAGCTTAGAAAAGAAAACCGTGAAGGCACAATGTATAATCTTGTAGGATTTCAGACGAATCTCAAATTCGGAGAGCAGAAAAGAGTATTTTCTATGATTACAGGTCTTGAAAATGCTGAATTTTTGAGATATGGTGTAATGCATAGAAATTTCTTTATAGACAGTCCACGTTTTTTAAAGACAACTTTTGAAATGAAAAACCGTGAAGGATTATTCTTTGCCGGTCAGATGACGGGCGTTGAAGGATATATTGAATCGGCAATGAGTGGAATAATGGCAGGTATAAATATGGCACAGCGTATAAAAGGAAAAAATCCGCTTATACTTCCCAGAGATACTATGACTGGAGCATTGAGTGCATATATAAGTGATGAATTTGTAACAGATTTTCAGCCTATGGGTTGCAATATGGGTATACTTCCGGATATCGGAATCAGAATAAAGGACAAAAAATTAAAATACGGTGCATACGCTGAAAGAGCATTGAAATCACTTGATAAATGTCTGGAGGAATTTGCGAATGAAAATAATTGTTGATGCTTTCGGCGGAGATAATGCACCGCTTGAAGTTCTTAAAGGTGCTGAAAGAGCAGTAAGGGAACTTGATGTAGAAATAATGCTTACGGGTAACAAGAATGTAATAGAAAAATGTGCAGAGGATAATAATATAAGTCTTCAGAAAATGGAAATAATCCATACAGAAGAAGTATTTGATATTCACGAAGAACCTTCTAAAATTGTAAAGACTGGTAAAAATACTTCTCTTGCACTTGGTCTTCAATATCTGCGTGACGGAAAGGGAGATGCATTTTTATCTGCCGGAAGTACGGGAGCTTTGGTGGTCGGTGCTACTATGATTGCAAAGAGAATAAAGGGTGTAAAGAGAGTAGCTCTTGCACCAATAATGCCGTCTGAAAAAGGTTACTTTATGCTTATTGATGCTGGTGCAAATACGGAATGCCGTCCTGAAATGCTTTTACAGTTTGCTGTTATGGGAAGTGCATATATGCAGACTGTTATGGGATTGAAAAGTCCGAGAACTGCCCTTGCAAATATCGGTGGTGAAGAGACAAAGGGCAGAGAACTTGAAATTGAAACTTATAAGTTGCTTAAGGAATCTTCACTTAATTTTACAGGTAATATTGAAGCTCGTGATATTCCAAAAGGTGATGCTGATGTTGTTGTAGCTGACGGATATACAGGAAATATGCTTCTGAAACTTTATGAGGGTATGGGAAAATTTATGTCAAACAAGCTTAAAATGCTTTTCAGCGGATTTTCCGGAAAGCTTTCGGGAATGCTCATATTGAACAAGATAAATCTGCTTAAAAAACAGATGGATTATAAGGAAGTCGGCGGAGCTGTTCTGCTTGGAGTTTCAAGACCAGTAATAAAAGCTCACGGAAGTTCTGATGCAAATGCTTTTTTCAATGCAATACGTCAAGCAAAAAAATGTGTTGATGGTGATGTTGTAGGAAAAATAACAGATTACATATCCGAGAGCAATAAATAGAATATAGAAATGAGAAAGGAAGTAAAAAAATGAGAGACATTGAAGAATTTGAAAAAATTATAGATTATAAGTTTAATAATAGAAACCTTCTTATACAGGCACTTTCGCATTCATCATATGCAAATGAAAAGAAAAAATCAAGAACAAGCAATGAACGTCTTGAATTTCTGGGTGACAGTGTGCTTTCGATAGTTGTATCAAAATATCTTTTTGAACATCTTACCAATATTGCAGAAGGCGACCTTACAAAACTCAGGGCATCACTTGTATGTGAAAAATCGCTCTATGTTTTTGCAAAGGAAATACATCTCGGTGATTTTATACTTCTCGGAAAAGGTGAGGAAAATACCGGAGGACGTGAAAGAATATCAATACTTGCTGATGCTTTTGAGGCTGTTATAGCGGCTATATTTCTTGATGGAGGTTTTGAGGCTGTAACAAAGCATATACTCAGATTTATTCCTGATGATATACAGCATCAGAAAAAACCGGTTTTCAATGACTTCAAAACAATCTTACAGGAAATAGTACAGAAAAATCCGGAAGAGAAAGTAGAATATGTTCTTGTAGGTGAGGAAGGCCCTGACCACGATAAAAGATTTGTTGTTCAGGTATGTCTTAATTCCAATGTCATAGGCAAGGGACTTGGAAAAAGTAAAAAGGAAGCTGAACAAATGGCAGCAAAAGAAGCTCTGGAGCTTATGGGTTATGAAGCACAATAATATTTCAATTTTTATACCACATATAGGTTGTCCGAATAAATGCAGTTTCTGTAATCAGCATACAATAAGCGGAACCCAAAAAGCACCGACAGCAGATGAAGTAAAAGAAACCTGTAAAAAAGCTTATGAGGAGATAAAAGATAAATCCAATACAGAAATAGCATTTTTCGGTGGAAGTTTTACGGCTATTCCACATAGATATATGATTGAACTTCTTGAAAGCGTTCAGAAATTTATAGATACTGGTGACGGCAGAGGTTTCAGAGGTATAAGAATATCAACACGTCCTGATTGTATAAATAGGGAAATTCTGGATATATTAAAAAAATATAATGTTACAGCTATTGAACTCGGTGCACAGTCAATGTGTGATACAGTTCTTGAAGCAAATGACAGGGGTCATACTTCCGAAGATGTAGTAAAAGCGTCAACACTTATAAAAGAATACGGTTTTGAACTTGGATTGCAGATGATGGTCGGACTCTATAAAAGTGATTTTTCTGATGAATGTCATACAATGGATAAATTTATTGAGATTCATCCTGACACAGTAAGAATTTATCCGATAGTAATTTTAAAAGGAACTAAGTTAGCAGAACTTTATGAATCCGGAGAATACGTTCCGGTCAAGGCAATGGAAAAAAAGATTTCTGTTGTATCTATTGTTGCGATGATGCTGAGATGTTTCGACAGAGAGGGCATAGAAGTAATCAAATGTGGACTCCACGCCAGCGAATTTGTTGAAAAAGATATGATTGGCGGTTTTTATCATCCTGCTTTCAAAGAAATCTGTGAGAGTTATATTTATAAGCTGGAAATCGAAAACGTTGTAAATCGTTTAAAGTACAATGGCGAAAAAAGAGATTTATATATTATAGCTGTAAATCCTTCTTGTATAAGCAAGGCAATGGGTCATAAAAAATTGAATTATGAATTTTTTAAAAAATGTGGAATAAATATAAAAATAGTGGG
>CAMWNQ010000052.1 GCA_947175655.1 uncultured Clostridia bacterium
TATCGGCAGAAGAATCCCAACTAAAATCGCACTCCATAGCACGTTTTATAAGATTTTTCCACTCTTTTTTATCTTCATATATTTTCATAGCTCTGTGAAGTGCATCAACCATATCAAGAGCATTATAAGTTTTGAATGTAAATCCGTTACCGTCTTTATTGCCATTATCTTTTACAGTATCACGAAGACCGCCTGTTTCTCTTACTATAGGTATAGTACCATATCTCATCGCAAACATCTGAGCAAGTCCGCACGGTTCACTCTGAGACGGCATAAGAAACATATCAGCTCCGGCATAAATACGCTTTGCAAGAGGCGTATCAAATCCGGTTTTAACAAAAACTCTTTCAGGAAATCTTTTAGCCATTTCTACGAAAAAGTCTTCATAAATTTTCTCTCCGCTTCCAAGAACCGCAAATTTAAAACCATCATTTACAAGTTCTTCAAAAGCATATTTTATCAAATCTATGCCTTTATGTGAAACAAATCTTGTAACAATACCTATAATCGGCGATTCATCTTCACTAATCTGAATTTCTGACAGAAGAGCTTCACGGCAATTCTTTTTTCCACCAATATTAACTGATGAATATCCGCTGGCAATAAGAGGGTCATTGAGCGGATTCCATAAATCGCTGTCAATACCGTTAAGGATTCCTATTATCTTATCTTTTTTATGTACCAGTATTCTATCAAGACCATAGGAATACCAAGAATCCAGAATCTCCCAAGCATAGCTTGGACTTACAGTTACTATCTTGTCGGCAGTTTCAATAGCACCTTTCATCATATTGACGCATCCATCATATTCAAGAAGTGAAAAATGATACATAGGGATTCCCATTAAATCATTTACAACTTCTCTTCCGTATTTTCCCTGATACTGGATATTATGAATTGTAAATACATTTTTTATATTTGAATATTCCTGTTGATATTTATAGAATATCTGATAATACACGGGTATCATAGCAGTATGCCAGTCGTTAGAATTAATAATATCAGGCTTGAAATCTATATATTTAAGCATTTCAAGAACAGCTCTTGAGAAAAATACAAATCTTTCACAATCATCGTGAAATCCATAAATACCATCACGGAAAAAGTAATATTCATTATCCAGAAAATAATAAGTTACTCCGTCACGTTCTGTAGTAAATATTCCGCAGTACTGTTTTCTCCAAGATACATCAACAGTTATAGTTGTCAAAAATTTAATTTCATTTCTGAATTTTTCAGATATTGATTTATAAAGAGGAATAACTACACGACAGTCATTGCCTTTTCTGTTTATAGCTTTCGGAAGAGAACCTATTACATCGGCAAGACCGCCGGAGGCAACATAAGGCTGTGCCTCACTGGCAGTAAATAATATATTCATAAGCAATTATCACCTGATTTATTATATTTGTGCATTCTTGCCTATATAAAGAGGACAGGTTTCTGAACCGGTAAGAACTTTTGTGTCACTTATCTTTACGTTTTTATCAGTAATAACTGAAGCAATCTGACAGTTATTTCCGATTTCAGTACCCTGAAGAATTATAGAATTCTTAACAACAGTATCCTTACCTATTTTTACTCCTCTGAAAAGTACACAGTTTTCAACAGTACCTTCTATAATACAACCATCTGCAATAAGTGAATTTTTAATATTTGATTCAAGACCGTATTTTGTAGGACCGTTATCACCAATCTTTGTATATATCGGGAAGTCTTTCTTAAAGAGTGCATTTCTGTTGCTTGTCTGAAGAAGTTCCAGATTCGCATTGTAGTAATTAAGAAGAGTATCAATCTTTGAAAAATAATCCTTATGCTCATATCCGCATATTATATATTCATTTTTCTTTGATTGGAGTACATCTCTTATAAGGCTGTACTGATTTCTGCTTACAGCTTCAAAAACAATTTTCTTTAAGAATTTCTTGCTCATCACAAACATTCCAAGGCTCATATTGCATTCGCCTGAGAACTGAGGGTCAACAAGAACATCTTTTACTCTTATTCCGTCAAGTTCAAGTATATTTGTTGAATGATTATTTTCAGCATTATATAATCCTCTGCCATATACAACAGTGATATCAGCTCCAGAGCTTTCATGCTGTTCAAGTACAGGGTTAAAATCAATAGTTGTAACCATATCACAGTCTGAAAGTATTACATAATTAGCTGGTGAATGTTCGATAAAGCTCCATACATTGCTTAAAGCATCAAGTCTGCCACGGTATATACCGCCGTCCTGACTATATGGAGGAAGAAGATGCAAACCACCTTTTTTTCTTGACAAATCCCATTCTCTTCCTGAGCCGATGTGGTCAAGAAGTGAACCGTAATTTGACTTTGTAATAACACCTATTTCTGTTATACCAGAATTAACCATATTTGAAAGCGGAAAGTCAATAAGTCTGTAACGTCCGCCAAAGAGGATTGAACCCATAGTTCTCTGTTTTGTAAGTTCAGCGATTGATGTATCGTGCATACTTGCAAAAATTAATCCAAGTACATTATAATTTACTACCATATCAAATGTTCTCCCTTGCTTATTACTTGTTTTCACCGATTATTTCTTTAGGTTCAACAGATTTATTTTCAGATATTGTAACGTTGTGTCCTACAACAGCAATTCCCCAGTCATCACGGTTTTCAACCTGTTCAGGACTCTTTCCTATCTTTGCACCACTTTCGATAACGCAGTCTTCACCTACAATAGCATATTCAACAACTGCTCCTGACTTTATTACAGAACCAGGCATTACTATACTATAATTTACTGTTGCGCCCTCTTCAATAGTTACACCAGAAAAGATTACAGAAAAATCAACAGTACCATCTATATTGCTTCCTTCTGAAATCATTGAGTTTTCAATATTTGCATTCTTGCCAATATACTGAGGAGGCATATTATTATTTCTTGAATAGATTTTCCAAGAAGGGTCGTAAAGGTCAAGCGGAACACTAGGACTTAATAAATCCATATTTGCTTCCCAAAGGCTGTCAAGAGTACCAACGTCCTTCCAGTAGCCTTCAAATTCATAAGCAAAAAGACGCTGTTCATCTTTAAGCATTGAAGTAATTATATCCTTACCGAAATCTTTTGACCAAGGTTCACCCTTTGCACGTTTTTCGTTTGCATCGTTTTCATTCTCGATGAGATATTTTTTAAGTTTGTCCCAGCTGAATACATATATACCCATTGATGCAAGAGTTGATTTTGGTTGCTTAGGTTTTTCAACGAAATCTGTAACCTTGTTATTTTCATCACATATCATAATACCGAATCTTGATGCTTCTTCATAAGGAACATCGATAACAGCTATTGTACAGTCTGAATTGTTTGCGATATGATAATCAACCATTTTTGAATAATCCATTTTATATATATGGTCACCGCCAAGAACGATAACATATTCAGGGTCATATCTTTCAATGAATCTCATATTCTGATATATTGCATTTGCAGTACCTTCATACCAAGATGCACCTGACTTTGATTCATAAGGCGGAAGAACGTGTACACCACCGTGCATTTTGTCCAAATCCCAAGGCTGACCGTTTCCGATATATTCATTCAGTACAAGAGGCTGATACTGTGTAAGAACTCCGACAGTATCTATTCCTGAGTTAGTACAGTTTGAAAGTGGAAAATCTATAAGACGATATTTTCCTCCATAAGGTACGGCTGGTTTTGCAACATTCTGAGTAAGGGCATAAAGTCTGCTTCCCTGACCACCTGCAAGAAGCATAGCAACGCATTTCTTTTTAATATACATATATTTATTACCGGCTATCCGAAATATAACAGCAATAGCAGAATATATTCAGACAGCTACTCCTTTCGTAATATTGATTTATAATATTAATTTATATTTTTTACTGATATTAATATTTTAAATTATTTTTCTTCAGCTTTAACTGATTTTTGTTTTATTGACTTTTCTTTTATGGGTTCTGAATCAGAAACTGTTTTCGGTTTTGGCTGACGCTTCTTAACAGGTGAATATTTAAGATATATTACTGAAAGAGGTGCAAGCGTCAGAGAAATACTGTTTTCAAAGCCGTGCATAAGATAATTTACAGTTTTAAAGGACTTTTCAGTAACTCCAGTACCGCCGAATTCCTGAGCATCAGAGTTAAATACTAATTTATATCTTCCTTTTTTCGGAACACCTATCTTGTAATCCCTCCTTTCAACGGGAACGAAATTGCAGACTGCAATAATTTCATCGCCGTTGTCGTCTATTCGCCTGAAAGCGATTACACTTTGCTTATAATCATCATTTGAAATCCAGCTAAAGCCGTCCCAGTTATCATCATTCTGCCAGAGCGGAGAATTCTCAAGATAGAATTTATTAAGCTTTTCAGAAAACTTAAGCATATTTTTATGACTGTCAAATTCCATAAGAGACCAGTCAAGCTGATTTTGAAAATCCCATTCTTTCATCTGGGCAAATTCCTGTCCCATAAAGAGAAGCTTTTTTCCTGGGTGAGCCATCATATACATAAGAAAAGCTCTGTAGGAACTGAATTTCTCTTCATAAGTACCGGGCATTTTCTGAATCATTGAGCATTTTCCGTGTACAACCTCATCGTGAGAAATCGGAAGTACATAATTTTCAGAAAAACAGTAGAAAAATGAAAATGTAACTTTATCGTGATTGAATGCACGGTATATAGGGTCAAGAGACATATACATAAGCATATCGTTCATCCAGCCCATATTCCACTTGAAATTAAATCCAAGACCATTATTTGTATCGGTTGGCTTTGTAACGTTAGGCCAAGCAGTTGATTCTTCTGCAATCATAAGAACCTCAGGATGTTTTGAGAATACAGCCTCATTGAGATTCTGGAGGAACTGAACGGCTTCAAGATTTTCATTTCCGCCATTTATATTTTGACACCATTCACCGTCACGTCTGTCATAGTCAAGATAGAGCATAGATGCAACGGCATCAACTCTGAGACCGTCAATATGATATTCATCAAGCCAGAAACAAGCACTTGATATCAGGAATGAACAAACTTCAGGTCTGCCATAGTCAAAAACTCGTGTTCCCCAAGCCTTATGCTCTTTTTTATACTCACTTGTATATTCATAACAGCAAGTACCATCAAATTCATAAAGACCGCTCGCATCTTTAGGAAAATGAGCAGGAACCCAGTCAAGAATTACTCCTATACCATTTTTATGGAAAAGTTCAATCATTGTTTTAAAATCGTCCGGAGTTCCATATCTTGAAGTCGGTGCAAAGTATCCTGTTACTTGATACCCCCACGAACCGTCAAAAGGATATTCTGTAAGAGGCATAAATTCAATATGAGTATACGACATCTTTTTTACATAAGGTATTATCTTTTTAGCAAAATCAACATAATTTAGAAAAGTGCCATTATCATTCTTCTTCCAAGAACTTATATGAACTTCATATATATTCATCGGACTTTTATAGACAACTTTATTTTTCTTTGATTCAAACCATTCTGTATCATTCCATTCATAATTGCTCTCATAGATTTTAGATGCAGTATTCGGACGTGTTTCAAAATGTCTACCATAAGGGTCAGATTTAAGAATAATTCTTCCGTCAGGAGTTTCTATGCTGAATTTATAAGCATCAAATTGTTTGAGCTTAGGGATAGCAACTTCCCATACACCGTCTGAAATAATTTTCATAGGGTTGGATTTTCTATCCCAGTTGTTGAAATCACCGACAACAGAAACTGATACTGCTCTAGGTGCCCAGACTCTGAATATGTGAGATGTACCTCTGCCCTTTTTAACAGAATGAACGCCAAAGAACTTGTAAGCTTCGTTATTTTTTCCCTGATAAAACAAATATAGCGGGAAGTCATTTAAATTAGATTTTTTATTAGATTTCATAATAATCCATTACTGAAAATTTATAATTATATTATATAATATCCAGCAAATATTCCTTTCTTTTCTTATTTGCATTTTTTGCCCGAAAAGGCAGGGGGGAATCTTTATATGTTGTTTCAATCCACACTGGCATTTTCAGGAATGTGACAATAATCTGCATTATGGATCATACCATTTAATTCCGCCCGTTACTGTCGTTAATTTTACTTGAAAATTTCTTTCACCACCTAAAGAGGAGGGAGAATCGTTATTTATTTTTTCGTTGAAATGCTCCAGAAAATGATGCCCTGATAACACTATTATAGCTTAATAATATTTTATCAGAAAAAAGCTAAATATTCAAGTCTTTTTTAGTACATAAAAAATTTTTCATACATTATAACAATTTTACGGTTTAAATTATGTGCAATATGCTGTATATTTTACTCATCATTCATATATTATTTTGATATTTTCAACATAAAACATTCACAATTTTTTGAAGCATATGTAATATAAAAAATGTTTTTTCATCATACTACTTTTATTCCTATTACAGTTACATCATCACGGCGTTTTCCTCCGGTGAATTTCTCGGATTTTGCACAGATTTCACTTACAATCTGTTTCAGGTCATCTTTTCGCAAAAGGAGTTCTTTTATGAAATGATATTCATTCTCACTTATGCCGTCAGAAAGCATAATAATAATATCATTTCTTTCAAATTCATATTCACAGGAAAAAGCCTCTGCCTCCTGAATGATACCTATAGGAAAAGTCGGTGAGGTTATCTTTATAACCTGACTTTTATGTCTTATCAGCGTTGCTGATGCACCTGACTTTATTACAACAAGTCCGCAGGTATCCATATCTATTTTTACAGCATCAAGAGTTGCAAATGCTTCATTTCTGGATTTGTTCAGCATTATAGAATTTATAAGTTTTATTGCTGATAAGTATTCAACACCGCTCACTATAAGCTTTTTAAACATACTGACAACCATTTTTGATTCAAGCGCTGCACTTTTTCCACTTCCCATACCATCTGAAAGTACAATATAACTGCTTCCGATTCCATCAGTAAACACATCAGATGTATCACCGCTTTCAGAAGAATTAACTGCACACATTGATTGCACACAGCTCTGAACTAAATATTTTGTCTTTTCAAATATTCTTACTCGAACTTCTCTGCCGGAACGCATAGGTTCAGTAAAATCAAGATTTATTTTGAGTTCATCAGATATGAGGTCACAGATTCTGACACAGTTTGCCGGAGCTTCTTCAAGTTCAAAATATATCTCTATAAGGAGTCTATTACGTCTGTTATAATAAGCTATAATATTTGAAGTCTTGTATCCATATTTTTCCAGTTTTGCACGTACCGTTTTACTTATTGTCTCACTGTATCTGACATTTATCTTTTCACTTGCAGATAATATAATTTCTTCTGTAATTTTAATCTGCTCAAACAGAAGCTTTCTGCTTTCTGAAAATCTCATATCCATAAGTCTTGCCGTAATGCGTTCAAGATTATTTTTTCTGAATGCATCACAGAGTTCTTCTTTTTTAAGACAATCTTTTAATTCATAAGGAAAATTTTCAACAGCAACTTCATCATTTCTGAGAAGTTTTTTAAATCCTCTTCTTTTTTCCTCATAATTTCTGTACCAGCATACTGTTTTATTCTGACAATCTGCACATACTTTGTCACTTATCTGTTCAACTTCATCTGTTCTTTCGGAATGGCAGGAAAGAAGATGCGATATTTTTTCAGAATCGTCACGTAATGCCGATATTGAACTTGCAAGAAATTCCATTCTTGAAGAAATTATATCCCCTATTCCCTTCTCGCTTTTTCCTGTTACAACCCATTTATCAGATATATTAGGGCATATAGTAAAAAATAATACAGTGCCTATTATAAGGTCACATATACAGTATATAATTGATTCTGACTGTCCTGTTATAACTACAAATAAAATACTTGAAGCATTAAACAGTATAGCTACTGCCGTCATACTGTTTTTATGAATGTATCCCGAAAGAAGTCCGGCAACTGAGAGAAGTACAAAAGGCATACCTATTTCTTTAGATGATAAAAATATTCCGCAAGTTGTTAATGCACCACAAAGTACACCACCTGTATATCCGTAATGATAGCCTGCAATAAGTGTTACTGCTATTCCGAATATGCGTCCGGCATTTGCAAATATCAGGTCAAAAGATGAGAGAGTCGCAATAATGACAATATAAATAACGGCATATGCACAACTTATACCTGATTTCAAATCAATTACACGCTGTCGTCTTAAACTGCCTTCTGATATTACTAAAAAATATGATGTAAACCCTGCAAATATACTGTATACAAGATAAAATAATATTTTAAATATCGATTCACCTATAATAGCTGATACAATGAGACCAGAGGCAAACAATGATATTGCTGTTGCAGTACCGCAAAATGTAGGATTTTCAAAGCTTACAGTAAAAATTTTTCCTGTGATTATAAATATCATAGCACATAACAATATTATATTTTTATGTATGTTTCCGGCTAATATGTACCTCAGAAGACTTCCTATTAGGACTGACATAGAATTTAATGGGTTTACCGCTCCACATACAGATACTCCTATAAATGACGATGTACCATTAATCTCAGTTCCCGACAGAAGGAATCCACCTATCAGAGAAACTACAGCTCCGAATATCATTTCAAAATTTTCATTTTTGGTTTCTGCATTTGCTTTTAACATCTTTTTCTCTCCTTATAAAATATATACAGTTATTTTTTATAAAAATAATTATAACATAGTATATATAAAAAAGATGTCGTTTTAATTAAATCATTCTTTGTATTTTTATGTACTTTTTTAATTTTTATTTACTGTTTCTCAGTATTTCGCTGAATAATATAAGTTTATTCATATCCAGCTGTTCTATTCTTGAATTTTCCGGCATTGATATTTCTTTAAGTGCTGAATAGACAGTTTCTTTTTTTATGTTCATCTGTGATGATACTGAATTTGCTATAGTTTTTCGTCTCTGAGAAAATCCGCTTTTTATGACTTTAAAGAAAAACTCTTCAGCCTCTTTTTCAAGAGAATATTTTTTATTCACGTCTATCCTTATTACAGCAGAATCAACATTAGGTGCAGGCATAAAACTACCTCTTGATACATTGAAGAGATATGATGCAGTTCCATAATAATTTACAGCTACTGTAATAGCTCCGGACTCTCTTTTGCCAACTTCCGCACAAAGTCTCTGTCCTGCCTCCTTCTGAACCATTACTGTTATTGATTCTATATCTGCTCTGCTTTCAAGAAGTTTCATTATTACAGGAGATGTTATATAATATGGAAGATTGGCACATACAGCAACTTTCAATCCCTTAAACTCTTCTGATATTATTTTATTCAAATCAGTATCCATAAAATCCTGATTTATAACTTTTATATTATCAAAATCTGCAAGGGTTTCTTTTAGTACTGGTATCAAACGACTGTCAATCTCTATTGCGACTACTTTTTCGGCACGCTTTGCAAGTTCAGCCGTCAGCGTTCCAAAGCCTGTACCTATTTCTATTATGCCGAATCCCTTACGTGCATTGCCTTCTTCTGCAATTCTTGGACATACTGAGGGATTTATAAGAAAATTCTGACCCAGTCCCTTGGAAAAACTGAATCCGTACTTTTCAAGAATACTTTTTACAGTGCTTATATTTGTTAAATTCATCATATCAAACTACTGCCCTTTCTGATTTTAATATAATTTTTTCAGTACCGCTTCTGCACATTTTACACCATCAACACCGGCTGATACTATTCCTCCAGCATATCCTGCACCTTCACCACAAGGATAAAGTCCCTGAACTGAAACAGACTGCAAGTTTTCATCTCTAGTGATTCTTACCGGTGATGAGCTACGACTTTCGACACCCGTTATAACTGCATCATAACAATCAAATCCTTTTATTTTTCTTGCCATATCTTTAATTCCGGCTCTGAGAGTTTCGCATACAAAATCTGGAAGATATTCGTCAGGAAGTGCAAATTTATAATCCGGCATACAACTTGGCTTTATTCTTCCGAGTGATGCTGAATTTCTTCTTTCAAGAAAATCACCACACAGACATACTGGAACATTATAATTTCCACCGCCTGCAATAAATGCCTTGTGTTCAATATCACGTTGGAAATACATTCCCGACAAAGGATTATCAGAATTTAAATCTAATGGAGATATTCCTGTAAGAAGTGCTGAATTTGAATTTTCAGCATCTCTTGCAAATAAACTCATACCGTTTACTGCCAGATTTTCTTTTTCAGATGAAGCATTTACTACATATCCTCCCGGACACATACAGAAAGTATAAAGACTTCTGCTGTTTTTAAGATGTGATACAAGCTTATAATCAGCAGATTTTAAAGCTTTGTGTCCGGCATAGTTTCCATATAATGATTTGTCAATATCACTTCTGAGATGCTCTATTCGAACCCCTACAGCAAAATTTTTCTGTGCAAGTGCTATACTATTTTTGTAAAGCATTTCAAAAACATCTCTTGCACTATGACCGGTTGCCAATATTACATTATCAGTTTCAATGTATTCTTCAATATTGCTTTTAGTATTTTTAAAATATACACCTTTTATTTTTCCGTCTTTAATATCCAGACC
>CAMWNQ010000053.1 GCA_947175655.1 uncultured Clostridia bacterium
TATTACAATAATTCATAATTTATAATTCATAATTATGCATTCTTAATTATGCATTATTATTGGGGGTGTTATGATGGATTTATTTATAAAAACAAGTATCAGCAGTATTCTTGAAAGTATAAATAATTATGTATGGGGGTGGGGACTGATATGTCTGATATTACTTACCGGTATCATTTATACTTTGAAGTTGGGATTTCCGCAGTTCAGAATGATAGAATTTCTTGTAAAATCGACAAAAAAAGAAAAAAACAGAAGAAAATCGACAAAAAATAATGAAGATTGTGAAAACTGTACAAAAAAAACCGGTATATCACAGTTTAAAACAGTAACTGCGTCACTCGGTACGGCGATGGGAACAGGTAATATAGTAGGTGTTGCAACGGCTATATCAGTAGGAGGAGCAGGAGCAGTGTTTTGGATATGGGTTTCCGCTTTTCTCGGAATGGCTCTTGTATATGCGGAAAACTATCTTAGTATGATATACCGAAAAAAAGACGGTAATAATTGGCTTGGCGGAACTATATGTTATCTTAAATATGGGGTTGGTTCTGATATTCTGGCACTGATATTTTCAATATTCTGTATATTTGCGTCTTTTGGAATGGGTGGAATGGTTCAGGCAAATTCGATTGCAAATGCAGTAGGAGAGTCACAGAAATCCAGAATTATTATTGCCATACTCATATTTATAACAGTGTTTGCTGTTATTTCGGGAGGCATAAAACGTATAGGGAGTGCATCACAGGCAATAATACCATTTCTTACTTTTGCATATATAGCTGTATCCGTTGGAGTTCTCATAAAGTACCATGAAAGACTTCCAGAAGCTTTTGGGAATATTTTCAAATCAGCATTTGACTTCAAATCTGCTGGAGGTTTTGCATTGTCCATAGGAATACGGCGTGGGATTTTCTCAAATGAAGCTGGTCTTGGAAGTTCTCCAATAATGCATAGTGCATCTGAAAACGGTTCACCGTCAGCACAGGGAATGTGGAGTATATTTGAAGTGTTTCTTGATACAATAGTATGCTGTACTCTTACGGCACTGGTTGTGATAGTGACAGGCAACTGCAATATGAATGGGGCATTTTCCTGCATTCTTGGAAACGGAAGTAGTTTTTTTGTAAGTATAGCAATAATCCTTTTTGCATTCTGTACTGTTACAGGCTGGTATTATTGTGGTGAGTCGTCATTCAGGTACATATTCAGAAACAGATATATAAAAGAATACAGATTTTTATTTGCATTTATAGTATCTCTCGGAGCTGTATTCTCACTTGAAGATGTATGGACTTTATCTGATATTTTCAATGGTCTTATGGCATTCCCGAATCTTCTTGCACTTATAATGCTTTGCCATAAAGTAAAAAGCGGTCAATCAGCCGTATAATTTATATTAAAAATGCCAATTAATAATTTATAATTCATAATTAAGAATTAAAAATTATGAATTATAAATTATGCATTATGAATTATGATGAGTGAGGTATTTTTTATGAGTTATTATGGTGAAAAAGGCGGACTTAGTTTCAGAGATAATTTCTGTGAGGAGATAAACATTGTAGAAATCAGTGAAATTGCAGAACTTGGAGAACTCCTTGGCAGTGTTTTTAAAAGCATTGCAATAGGTACTGATGAATTTTCCAGAATATCAGAAATTCATACACTTGCCGGAGGAATGTCAAGAAGCGGTGCAGATGTATTTATAGTAAATGATGTTATGCCAGTGTTCAAATATGGTATCAGGTCACTTGAATGTGAATGTGGTGTATACATTGCAGGCGAAAAAAAATTAAGAATACTTTTTTTTGATGAATATGGTATAGAAATGGCTGAAAAAGGAATTGTCAAGATATTTTCTGAAAAAATATCAGAAAATTTGTCGAAAAATATTCAATCAGATTTATCTGAAAAAAGAGGCACAGTTTCTCAGGTATCACATATCCGTGAAGTCTATATAAACTCGCTTGAAAATATGATAAAAGAGAATTTCAGTCATAATGCCGTAATAAGCTGTGGAAACAGAAGACTTTCAGAAATATGGCGTAATTTTTTCCATACCGACAAGAGCGATTTGATTTTTCAGGTATCAGAGGACGGCGGACGTGTAAACTGCTATAGTACAGACTTTGGCTTTGTATCATATGAAAGACTTGTACTTGCTTGTTCAGCAATGAGGTGGCAGAACGGAAAAAAAGTTATACTTCCGAAAAATTTTCATTATGCCGGAGAAAATCTTGCAGAAAAGATGAAAGCTGATTTTGAATATCTTAATGAAAGAAATCATAGGGAAGCCTTTGAAGAAAAATTTATATCAGATGCTCTCTGTCTTTGTATAGAGCTTATGAATACGGGCAGGAGTATTCCTGATATAATGAAAAATCTTCCTGAATTTTACACTGCAAAACGTGAGATAGTGACTGATTTTTCTATGCGTGATTCTGAAAAGACATTGTTTTCTCCGGAGGGAAGAATAAATCTTTCCAAGACTGGCAAAAACCGTATAACATTGACAGTACAGTCTATGAGTATGGAAACAGCGTCAGAACTTTGCGGAAAGTGGGAAAGACTCATACTTGAAAAAAATAAAAAATGCTGAAAATTCACAATTTATAATTATGAATTATGAATTACAAAAGTTTCATTGTTTTTTTTCACTTGACAGATTATAATTGATAATGTATAATATATATTATGTGTATTTTGAATTTACTGGTAAAGGTTGTCTGTTCCTTTAACAGAAAAATAATAAGGATTCTCCATCCTCTTTAGGTGGTGAGAGGAATTGTCAAGTAAAATGAACGGCAGTGACGGGCGGAATGAAATAGTATCCTTTACTGATACGAGGCAATCCATAATATAGATTATTGCCATATTCCTGAAAATGCCAGTGTGGATTGAAAAAATCAAAAAAATATCCATATCAAGAAAGTGAGGTTATCGTGTGAACGAAAAAGAAAATCAGAAAAAAATTACAGAAAACTACAATCAAAGATATGCTCGCATAAAACGAGACAAGGATTTGTTTTCCACAACAAAATCAGAAGTGAAATCTGAAACAAAACCGGTCAGGGATTATTATAGCAATGAAAGAGTCGAAAGAAAAGAAAAAAATGATAAAAAGGAAAAAAGAGAAATCCGAAGAACTCCAGTCAGAATTATTCCTCTTGGCGGTCTTAACGAAATCGGAAAGAATATGACAGTATTTGAATGTTCAAACGATATGTTCATTATTGACTGTGGTCTTGCATTTCCTGATGCAGATATGTTCGGTGTTGACATTGTTATTCCTGATTTTACCTATGTTGAAAGAAATGAAGAAAGACTCAGAGGTATTATCATCACTCACGGTCACGAAGACCATATAGGCGGACTTGTCTATCTTCTGAAAAAGGTCAATGTTCCTGTTTATGGAACTAAACTCACTCTCGGACTTGTTGAAAGCAAGCTCAAGGAACATGGTCTTTCTGGAAAAGTAAAGCTCAATGTTGTTGAACCAAGAAAAATGATAAGAATGGGTTGTATGTCAGTAGAGCTTATAAAAGTAAATCATTCTATACCGGATGCTGTAGGTATGGCGATTTATACTCCGGCAGGAACGATAGTCCATACAGGGGATTTTAAAGTTGATTTTTCGCCAATAAATGATGATATTATAGACCTCCGCAAATTCGGTGAACTTGGTAACAGAAACGTGCTTGCACTTATGTCAGACTCCACAAATGCAGAACGTCCGGGATATACACAGTCTGAAAAGAAGGTCGGTGAATCCTTTGAAAAGCTTTTTGAAAAGGCAGTGGGCAGAAGAATTATAATTGCTACTTTCTCTTCAAATATCCACCGTGTTCAGCAGATTGTAGATTGTGCGGAAAAATATGGAAGAAAAGTTGCAGTATTCGGAAGAAGTATGATAAATGTAATCAGCACTGCAATGGAACTCGGTTATCTTAAAGTTCCGCAGGGAATATTCATTGATATTGAAATGATGAATGAGTATGACTCTGACAGAATAGTTCTTATTACGACAGGAAGTCAGGGAGAACCTATGTCAGCTCTTACAAGAATGGCTATGAATGACCATAAAAAAGTAAATATAACTCCAATGGACTTTATCATTATTTCTGCAAAGCCTATCCCTGGAAATGAAAAATATGTTACAAGAGTAGTAAATGAACTTATGAAGTCAGGGGCAGAAGTTGTATATGAAGCTATGTATGAAGTTCACGTTTCTGGACACGCTTGTCAGGAAGAACTCAAACTTATGCTTGCACTTACAAAACCTAAATTCTTCATACCTGTTCACGGTGAGTACAAGCATCTCAAAAAGCACGCTTCCCTTGCACGTGAAGTCGGTATACCAGAGGAAAATATCATCATAGGTGAAATAGGAAATGTTATTGAAACTGACGGTACAAGAATGTCAGTAATTTCACAGGTTCCAGCTGGCAGAACTCTTGTTGATGGTCTTGGAGTGGGTGATGTAGGTTCGATTGTCCTCAGAGACAGAAAGCATCTTGCACAGGATGGTCTTATAATCATAGTAGTGGGACTTGAAAGAGCTACAAATACAATAGTAGCAGGCCCTGATATTATTTCAAGAGGTTTTGTATATGTCCGTGAATCGGAAGAACTTATGGAAAATTCTAAAAATGTACTTATCAATACTCTTAACTGCTGTTCAGCTAGCGAGTTTAAGGAATGGAATACACTTAAAGGAAAAATGCGTGATGCACTTTCAGACTATATTTATCAGAAGACCAAGAGAAGTCCTATGATTCTGCCGATTATTATGGAGACGTAAAAAAAGTCTGCGGAACGGAGATGAAGAAATGAGAAAAAAATTTCCTCTTGCACTGATAATAATATCAATACTGATGTTTTTCTGTGAACTTGTGGCATCTTCTATGCTCTGCAAATACAGCGTAAGGGAATTTATGGCTATATCAGTACCGGCAGCAATATTATGTATAGTATTCATATCACTGCTGGCTGCTGATTTCAAGCATATGTACAGGCACGTCAGCAAAATGACCTCAAAACTTGAACAGAGTGGGGCAGAGTTTATAAGCTCTCTCCCTGCACCTGTTGCGGTAGTGGATAATGAAGGCATTGTTGTATGGTATAATGAATTCTTTAGGGAAACTGTTGCGGCGGAACAGGATATTTTCGGATATTCCATACTTGATTACATCAATCTTGATTTTGATGCTTTAAAAAAGGGTACTGAATGCATATGTCATGTAAATGGTAGCAGTTACAAGGTAAGGCCTATGACATCTTCAGGAGATGAGGCGGAAAATATTACAGTCCTTTATTTCTCTGATGTGACAGATTTTATGAAACTCGAAAAGACTTTCAATGATACCAGACAGTCAGTAGTAATACTTGTCATAGATAATTATGATGATATAATGCAGAATGCTAAGGAAACCGAAAAAGCTAAGACTTCCGTTGAAACCGAACAGCTTCTTGAAAATTTTATGAACGGTACAAACGGGATAGTAAAAAAAGTTTCAGGCAATACATTTATAGCAGTACTTGAAAATAAATATCTTAATCGTATAATTGAAGATAAGTTTAAAATACTTGATTCTGCAAGAGAAATAAAAGTAGGCGAACGCAATACCTCTCTTACTTTTTCAATAGGAGTAGGTCAGGGAGCAGGTTCGCTTGATGAAAGTGAAAAAATTGCAAGACAGTGTCTTGATATGGCTCTTGGACGTGGCGGAGACCAAGCCGTAGTAAAAACGGAAAACGGTTTCAGATTTTTCGGAGGAGTTTCAAAGGGTGTTGAAAAAAAATCACGTGCAAAAACACGTATCATTGCAAATACCTTACAGGAATTTATAGAAAAGTCTGACAATATATTTATAATGGGTCATAATTTCGGCGATTTAGACTCAATAGGCTCTGCTACTGGTATGGCGGCAGCTATAAAGCTTCTGGATAAAAGTGCTTATGTAGTTGTTGACCGTAAAAAAAATCTTGCGATACAACTTATTGAGTATGTTGAAAATACAACAAAGACTGATTTCTATATTTCACCTCAGACTGCTGTTGATGCTTTGGGTGAAAATGACTTACTTATAATTGTCGATACCCATAACAAGAATTTTATTGAAAGCAGGGAACTATATAAAAAAGCAAAAAATGTTGTTGTTATTGACCACCATAGAAAAAATGTGAATTTTATTGACAATGCGGTAATATTTCATCACGAACCGTATGCATCATCAGCATCAGAGATGGTTACTGAAATAGTGCAGTATTTCAAATTTAATGGGTCAGTCAGTCTTGATTCTTGCTATGCGGAAGCACTTCTTGCCGGCATAACACTTGATACTAAAAACTTTGTTATGAAAACAGGCGTTAGAACCTTTGAGGCGGCGGCATATCTTAAAAAGCTCGGAGCAGATACTGTTACAGTAAAATCGCTCTTTGCAAATTCAATAGATTCCTACAAGAGAAGAACTCAGATAGTTTCTTCTGCGAATATCCACAACAGATGTGCAATAGCTTCAACAGAACTTAAAAGTGATGATATACGTCTTATATCACCTCAGGCGGCAGATGAACTTCTTGGTATTTCCGGAGTTGATGCCTCATTTGTAATATATAAGACGGGTGATACAGTAAATATATCAGCACGTTCACTTGGCGCAATGAATGTTCAGATTATTATGGAGACTCTCGGCGGTGGAGGACATCAGACTATGGCTGCGGTTCAGATTAAGGATATATCTGTTCAGGAAGCTGTCGAAAAACTTAAAAAGGCTATTGATGATTTCACGCAAAACAACTAATAATTATAAATTATGAATTAAAAAAGAGGTTTTAAAGATATGAAAGTTATTTTTATTAAAGATGTAAAAGGTTCAGGAAAAAAAGGAGAACTCAAAAACGTTGCTGATGGATATGCAAGAAATATGCTCATACCAAAGGGATTCGCTGTTGAAGCAAATCCGGAGAATATGAACAAACTTGCAGGACAGAAGGCATCTCAGGAACATAAAATAGAAGTTGAAAAAAATACTGCTTCTGAAATAAAGTCAAAAATCAATGAAAAGAAAGTCATTGTTAAAGCAAAGGCAGGAAATAATTCAAAGCTTTTCGGCTCTGTTACAGCAGGACATATTTCTGATGCACTTCAACAGCAGTTTGATGTAAAAGTTGACAAAAAGAAAATCTCACTTAAAACTGATATAAAGAATTTCGGAACTTTCAGTGCCATTGTAAAGCTCTATTCAGGTATAACAGCAGAAATAACTGTTGAAGTTATTGAGGCATAATTTTATGGCTGAAAGCGATTTGAATTTAAGCAATGTTTCTATGCCTCACAGTATTGAGACAGAACAGTGCATACTGGGTGGGATTCTTGCCGACCCTTCTGCAATTCCTGTTGTTTCTGAAATCCTGAAGTCAGAATATTTTTACAGTTATCAGCATAAAGAGATTTATTCCACAATATTAAGAATGTTTTCAAGCGGTCAGCCGGTTGACGTTATAACGGTACTCACCGACATTGAACAAAGAAATATTTTCAGTAGTCCTGAAGAGTGCAGGAAATATTTTTTCAGTATTATTGATATTCTTCCCTCAACAGAAAACATTGCAAGTTACTGTCAGATTGTAAAAGAAAAATTTCAGATACGTTCACTTCTCATAGCTACCCAGATGATTCAGGAAGAAATCAAATCCGGCAACGATGATTCACAGAAATTAATTGATTTTGCGGAACAAAAAATCTATGATATCAGAAAAGGTGAAAACGTCAACGGTCTTGTGCATATAAAAGACGCTGTATTTTCAGCTTATGACCATCTCGGAAACATAACGGGTGTTGACAGAGAAAAATATCTTGGTGCAAGAACCGGTTTTACCGCACTTGATAGTGCCATATCGGGTCTTAACAAATCCGATTTAATTGTAATAGCGGCACGTCCCGGAATGGGTAAGACCGCTTTTGCTATGAATATCGCTTCAAATTATGCAAAGCGTTCAAAAGGTAAGCAGGTAGTTGTATTCAATCTTGAAATGTCAAAGGAACAGCTTGCAACAAGACTTCTTGCAACAGAAGCTAAGGTAGATTCATATAATCTCAGAAGTGGAAGAATTCAGAGCAATGAATGGATTAGGCTTGCAACAAGTGCAGGGTCGTTAAGTACTATGCCTATGTTCATCGATGAAACACCCGCTATGAGTGTTCCGCAGATAAAGGCAAAATTAAGACGTACAGAAAATCTCGGACTTGTTGTTATAGATTATCTTCAGCTTATGGAATCAAGTATAAAATCCGACAGCCGAGTTCTCATAGTTTCTGAAATTACAAGACAGCTTAAAATTATGGCAAAGGAATTCAACGTTCCTGTAATACTTCTTTCACAGCTTTCAAGAACTACCGAACAGCGTACAAATAAAAGACCTCAGTTGTCAGACCTCAGAGACTCAGGAAGTATTGAACAGGACGCTGATATAGTAATGTTTCTTTACCGTGAGGCTTATTATAATGAACAGACTGAAAAGAAAAATGTTGCACAGTGTATCATAGCCAAGAACAGACACGGTGAAACAGGTACGATTGATTTGTACTGGGACGGAAGATATACAAGATTTTCAGATTTGAACAAATCCATAGATTAATTGAGAATGCATAATTCGTAATGTGTAATTTATAATGCATAATGCGTAATTCGTAATGCATAATTCATAATTATGAATTCTTAATTATGAATTGAAAAGGGGTTCATATGATGCTTGACAAGATTTTGAATTTTTCAATGAAGTATAAAATGTTTCCGCAAGGCTGTAAGGTTATATGTGGACTATCCGGCGGTGCAGACAGTGTAAGTCTGTTGCTTTCACTTCTTGAACTCAGGGATAAACTTGATATTTCTGAAATATCAGCAATCCACGTCAATCACTGTCTCAGGGGTGAGGAGAGTGACCGTGATGAAGATTATTGTCGTCAGCTTTGCAGAAGTCTTTCAGTGGAATTCACGGCAATTTCCTGTGATGTAAGCGGATATGCTGAAAAAAACGGCATATCTACAGAGGAGTCTGCAAGAATACTGCGTTACGGGATATTTGAAAAATATTCAGCCGGAAATGAAAAAAATATAATCGCTACAGCACATAATGCAAATGACAATCTCGAAACAGTAATTCATAATCTTACAAGAGGTTCGGCACTTAAAGGACTTTGCGGAATACCACCTGTAAGAGACAATATAGTTAGACCCCTGCTGACAGTAAGCCGTGAGGAAATAGAAATTTTTCTGAAAAATAAAAATATTTCTTTTGTTACCGACAGCACTAATCTTTCTGACGATTATACAAGAAACAGAATAAGACATAATGTTTTGCCGTCTTTGGAGGATATCAACAAGTCAGTTCTGAAAACATCAGCCAGAAGTCTTGAAGTATTGAGACTTGAAAATGATTTCATTGAACAGGAAGTGCAGAAGGCAAGAAAAAAATGTCAGATTAATAATTTCAGTAAATTCAGTGGTCTTTCTGAGTTCCATAAGGTAATACGTCAGAGATGCCTTGCGGAATATCTTTCAGAGCATAATTTTCCGTATGATTTCAAACGCCTTGAAAAACTTGATGATATAGTAATGAATGGTGGGAAACTTAATATTTCAGAGGATTTGTATTTTGTATCAGATGGAACAGTTTCTGAATTCAGGATAATTCCCGACACAAAAAATCCGGAAGAACTATCATCACCACTGAAAATAGGTATAAATTCTATTTTTGATAGTATTATTGTGACTGCTGAGATTATAAGTCGGGATATGTTTGAACTGAATTATACTACAAACAGAAGTCTTGAAATCTATTATATGGATTATGATAAAATAAAGGGCAAAATGATTCTGAGAAACAGAAGAAACGGGGATAAAATCAGACTTGCAGGAAGAAATTTCACATCATCAGTCAAAAAGTTGATTAATGAACGAATTGAGCCTGATAAAAAACCGTTTCTTCATTTTATAGATGATGAATTCGGTACTTTGCTCGCTGAAAAAATAGGTGTTGCCGACAGAGTAAAGGTTGATAAAAATACATCGAAAATACTTAAAATTATGATAAGAAAAGCGGGGTTATAAAAAATGCCCGATTATACAAATAATATCAAAAAAATTCTCATAACCGAGGAACAGCTTAAAAAAAGAATTTCAGAACTCGGCAGACAAATTACTGAAGAATACAGAGGGAAAAAATTACTTCTGTTAAGTATACTCAAAGGTTCTGTAGTATTTCTCTCGGATTTGATGAGGGAAATTGATTTGCCTGTTGAAATAGATTTTATGTGTGTTTCAAGCTATCAGAATGGGACTGAATCAAGTGGAAACGTCAGAATACTGAAAGATTTGTCAAGAAATATTCAGGGATAT